>JAUUYI010000014.1 GCA_030590525.1 Sedimenticola sp.
GAATGGTTACATAATTGACATGTCTGATCTTCCTCAATCCATCGATATCACACTCAGGCCGGAAGATAATCATCGGCTGGCCAACCTTTGCGGGCAGCTGGATGAGCACCTGCGCCAGATCGAACGCCGTCTGGGTATAGAGATCAGCAACCGGGGCAGCCACTTCAAGCTGATTGGAAACGATGATGCCATTCACGCTGGCCGGGAGGTGCTGAAGGCGTTGTACGATGAGACCCGGGATACGGTGCTGACTCCAGAAGAGGTACATCTGTTCCTGCAGGAGTCCGGGTCGAGGAGATGCTGCGGGCCGATGCGACGCAGGAAGTGCCCGAGGTGGTGATCAAGACTCGGCGTGGTCTGATCCGGCCCCGGGGCGCCAATCAGCAGGAGTATCTGCACAAAGTAGTGACCCATGATATCAATTTCGGGATCGGACCGGCCGGTACCGGTAAGACCTACCTGGCAGTAGCCTGTGCGGTGGATGCCATGGAGCGGGACCAGGTCAGGCGCATTCTGCTGGTGCGCCCGGCAGTTGAGGCGGGGGAGCGGCTGGGGTTTCTGCCAGGTGATCTGGCCCAGAAGATCGACCCCTATTTGCGCCCCCTCTATGACGCCCTGTATGAGATGATCGGTTTCGAGCGGGTGGCACGGCTGATCGAACGAAATGTAATCGAGGTGGCCCCACTGGCTTACATGCGGGGGCGTACGCTGAATGAGGCGTTCATTATCCTGGATGAGGCCCAGAACACCACGCCGGAACAGATGAAGATGTTCCTCACCCGGATCGGCTTTGGCTCTACCGCTGTGATCACTGGAGATGTTACCCAGGTTGACCTGCCGCGAGGGCACACCTCGGGGTTGCGGCAGGCCTCCGAGGTATTGAGGAAGGTGGAGGGGATCAGCTTTACCTTCTTCAATGCCCGGGACGTGGTGCGTCACCCATTGGTGCAGCGGGTAGTAAGGGCTTATGACCGCTTCGATCGGGAATCAGGGGAGAACCGTGAGCCTTGATAGCCAACCGGGTATGTGTTCGCGAGCCCTGAAATATAGGGTATCAAGCGGAGCGGATACCCCAGACTACGGCGTGTTGATGGATCCGTGGCTGCGCGCCTTGATCCACCCTGCTCGTTTGCTCCGGGTTATTGAGAAGTTACGTGAAGAGTCTGTAACATGCGGAGTAATCAAATAAAATGCAACTGATGCTGGAAGTTCAACGGGAGATCGAGGCGGATGGCATTCCATCGGTGGAGGTGCTCCGTTCCTGGGCGAAAGCGGTGCTGGAAGGACGCAAGGAGGTGGTGGAGCTGGTGATTCGGATCGTAGATGAGTCGGAGAGCCGCACTCTGAATAGGGAGTACCGCCACCTGGATCGATCTACCAACGTCCTCTCTTTTTCATCCGATCTGCCGGCGGTGGTCGGGAGCAACCTGCTGGGGGATCTGGTTATCTGCGCCCCGGTGGTGGAGCGGGAGGCCCGGGAACAGGGGAAACCAGCAAACCTCCATTGGGCCCACATGGTGGTGCACGGTGTGCTCCATCTGCTGGGTTTCGATCATCAGAACGAACAGGAGGCTGGTGCCATGGAACGAGTTGAACAGGAGGTCATGGATAGGCTGAGGTTTCCTGATCCATATGAGGCGAAGGCAGCAGATGCGTAACGGGGACTCTGGCCCATTGAGTGGCCGTTGGCTGGAACGGCTGAAGCGGATCTTTAGCAATGAACCAGAAGACCGGGTGCAGCTGATCCGTCTTCTGCGGGATGCAAGAGCGCGTGCCCTGCTGGACACGGATGCACTCTCCATGATGGAGGGGGTGCTGCAGGTGGCAGAGATGCGGGTGCAGGATATCATGATACCCCGTGCCCATATGACGGTGATCGACAGAGATGATCCGCTGGAGGATATCCTGCCGGTGATTATTGAGTCCGCCCACTCTCGTTTTCCAGTGATCGGGGATGATCGGAGTGAGGTGGTCGGTATATTGCTGGCCAAGGACCTGCTCGCCTACTGCCGGGATGGGCGCCGTCGTTTCGATATGAGGGATCTGCTGCGGTCAGCGGTATTCGTGCCGGAGAGCAAGCGGCTCAATGTCCTGTTGAATGAGTTCCGCGCCAGTCGCAATCATATGGCGATCGTGGTGGATGAATACGGTGCCGCCGCCGGTCTGGTCACCATCGAGGATGTGCTGGAGCAGATCGTGGGAGAGATCGAGGACGAGCATGATTTCGACGAGGAGACCAGTATCCTGCAACGCAGCGAGCGGGAATATACGGTCAAGGCAGTGACCGAGATCGAGGATTTCAACGAATATTTCAGGGTCCATTTTGCCGATGATGATTTTGATACCATCGCCGGTCTCGTGGCCCATGCCCTGGGTCACCTGCCGAAACGGGGAGAGACGGTGGATATCGATGGGTTCCGCTTCAAAGTGCTGCGTGCCGATAGTCGGCGCATCTATCTGTTGAGTGTCCGCCGCTTGTCCGTGGACGGATGAAGGCTAGGCAGTTGCTTTTCCGGGCAGGGCGCCCGCTGCTGGCTTTTGTCGCCGGGGCGATGACGCTGCTCGCCTTTGCCCCCTGGTCGCTCTATCCCGTGGCCGTCGCCGGTGCCGGCCTGCTGCTGGCTCTGTGGCGCACTGCATCAGCGGCTCAGGCCTTTCTGGAGGGGTATGCGTTTGGCCTGGGCCTGCTAGGTTTTGGCGTCTTCTGGATGCATATCAGCATCGATCAGTTTGGTAATGTGGGTACCCCTCTCGCGATCCTGATCACACTGTTTTTCGTGGCCGTCATGGCGCTCTATTATGGCCTGGCCGGCTGGTTGTCCCTGCGGCTGGCGGCGGGTCGGGGGCGCAGCTGGCAGGCGTTGCTGCTCTTCAGTTCACTGCTGGTCCTCGGGGAGTGGGGGCGTGGCTGGATTCTGACCGGTTTTCCCTGGCTCACCCTGGGTTACTCCCAGATAGACGGTTTACTGGCAGCGTGGGCGCCGCTGCTGGGTGTCTATGGCGTCAGCTGGATGGTGTATCTTACTGCAGCCCTCCTGCTGTCGCTGGTGACCAATGGCTCCGGCTGGCAGAAATCGCTCTCATTGGGCGGGCTGGCGCTCGTCTGGGGCGGTGCGGCAATGCTGACTGGGATCGGCTGGACTGGCCCGGCAGGGGCGCCCCTTCAGGTTACTATCATTCAGGGCAATATACCCCAGGCGTTGAAGTGGCGGAGGGAGAGCAGGCAGATGACCCTGGAGCGCTACCTTGGGTTTACTCGGCGGCACTGGGAGAGCGATCTCATTATCTGGCCGGAAACCGCAGTACCGGCCCTGGCAGATCAGGTGGAGGCGTCGCTGCTGGCGCCGCTGGATCGGGAGGCGAGGGAGCACGCTACCAGCCTGCTGCTGGGGATTCCGGTGCTGGAGCAGGAGAGCGGTCGCTATTACAACAGCATGCTCTCCCTGGGTGGTCAGAGGGGGCGCTACGACAAGCGCCATCTGGTCCCTTTCGGCGAGTTTATGCCGGTTAAGATTCTGCTGCAGCCACTGGTGGAGTGGCTGAACATACCCATGTCAGACTTCTCCTCCGGTCAGGTGGAGCAACCGCTGCTGGATCTGGCCGGTTATCCGGCGGGCATATCTATCTGCTACGAAGATGCCTTCGGTGAGGAGGTGATAGCGGCGCTGCCGGCTGCAGCCTTTCTGGTCAACGCCAGCAACGACGCCTGGTTCGGCGACTCACTGGCACTGCCCCAGCATCTGGAGATCGCACGTATGCGGGCACTGGAGAGTGGACGCTATCTGTTGCGTGCCACCAACACCGGCATCTCCGCCCTGATCGATTCCAAGGGTGTCATCGTGGCCCGCTCACCTGTTTTCGAGCAGTATGTATTGAACGGGGAGATCATACCGATGCAGGGAATGACGCCCTATGCCAGGATGGGTAACTGGGGGGTGATTATACTGGTTACACTGGTGTCTCTGATCGGGGTGGTTTCGCTTCGTCGAAGCGATCGTTAGCCTTCTGAGCCCGGCGAGCTTTTCAAGCTGAGTTCACCGCCCTCCATCTGCGGGCCCTGCTTCCCCTCCAGCACCTCCAGCAGCGCCGTTCCTGCCAGGTTGCGGCGCCAGCCGTGAAGGAGGTCGAGATCCCGTTCGCCGGTCACCAGCCGTTCCAGTTCCTTGCGGCTGGCCAGGACGCTGGGTGTGATGCCGGCCCGATCAGACAGTAGCCGCAGACTGCAGCTGAGCAGATCTGTAATCGCCTCCTGGTTCGGGGTGAGGCGCGGCGGCATCGATCTCTCCCGGGGCCACTCACTCTCCGGCTTGCGGGCCGCGTCGGCGATCAGCCTGGCCAGGGTGGCTCCGTGGCGCTTCAGTGTGCCCTGTTCCAGACCTCGAATCCGTCCCAGCTGAGCTGCCTCTGTCGGTCGCCGGCGCGCCAGTTCCAGCAATGGGTCGTCTTTGATGATCCAGCGCCGGGGCTTGTCCGCCCTTCGGGCCTGTTCCTCCCGCCATGCCGCCAGTGCCTGGAGTACCGCCAGCTGCCCCCCTTTCAGTCGCTGCCATCCTTTTACCCGCTGCCATGCCTGGTTCGGGTCCATGGAATAGGTGGCTGGGCTGGTCAGCAATTCGAAGTCCTCCTGTAGCCACTGGTTACGCCCCAGCGCCTGCAGCCGTTCATCCAGTCGCAGATAGACCTTCCCCAGGTAGATCACATCATCCAGGGCGTAGCGCAGCTGCTCTTGCTCCAGAGGGCGTTGCGACCAGTCGGTACGGGTATGGCTCTTTTCCAGTTGCTGCCCCAGCAGTTCCTGCACCAGCCTGGCGTAGCCGATCTGCTCCCCCAGACCCAGCAGCGTGGCGGCCAACTGGGTATCGAACACAGGTGACGGCAGTCTCCCCCACTGCTGGAGGAATATCTCGAGATCCTGGCGGCCGGAATGAAACACCTTGACTGGTTTCGGGTCGTAGATGATCTCGATCAGTGGCTCGAGAGACTCTAACTGCAACGGGTCCACGCTGGCGGCGATTTCACCGTTCGATACCTGCAGCAGGCAGAAGCGGGCGGTATAGGTCTTCTCCCGCATGAATTCTGTATCCAGTGCCAGCCAGGGGCTATCATGGAGTTGTCTGCAAAGCCGTTCCAGTTGTTCCGGTGTTTCGACATGCAGCTCCTGCATGGGGGGTTGCTCCTGTTTCATTGTTCCAATGACAGCACTCGGCAGCCATGTTGAGAATTGTGGAAGATGAAAGGTGGTGGTTTTTCCATTTCCACTTGTATCTGTATGATGCACCAAATCAACAGGAGCGGGAAATCTGTGGGTAGACTGCTGAATCTCTTTGTCGATATCTGTCTGTTACGGGCAGGGCCCGAGCATTTGCCGGCCTCGATGTTTTTATTGCTGATCACCGCCCTGCTGGGATTACTGACCGGCACGGTGGTGATCGTCGCCAGCTTTGGCGGGGTGTTTCCCGCCCTGCAGGCTCAGCTCCTGGATCTGTTGCTGCTTTTAGGGCTGCTGCGTGCGGGGCTGTTGGCCAGGGGATTGCAGGCACGCTTTCCACAGTCCGCTGCCGCCCTGCTTGGTAGCGGCGTGGTGATAAACCTGCTGGTGATGCCGCTGCAGCTCACCATCGGTGACGATCCCGTGAGCCCCACCATTGAGGGGTTGGCTGCGCTCCTGTATCTGGCGCTGCTGCTCTGGAGTATGGTGGTGATGGGGAACATTCTGCGTCACACCTTCGACATCCGGCTTTCTACGGGCATCGTTTTGTCGCTGGGCTATTTTCTCTTCATCAACTGGCTGGTGCAGACCCTTATTCCGGTCACCCAGCTCTCCTGAGTCTCCGTTACAGTTAGAATTGATCTGATGCACATACATATTCTCGGTATCTGCGGCACCTTCATGGGGGGTATTGCCCTGCTGGCAAGGGCGCTCGGCCACCAGGTCAGTGGCTCCGACGCCAATGTCTATCCGCCCATGAGTACTCAGCTGGCGCAGGCAGGGATCCGGTTGATGGAGGGGTATCAGCCAGCGCATCTCGACCCGCCGCCGGATAGGGTCGTTGTGGGCAACGCCATGTCCCGGGGCAACCCGGTGGTGGAGCAGATGCTCGACAAGGGGCTGCGCTACACCTCAGGTCCCCAGTGGCTGTACGAGCATCTGCTCCAGGGGCGCTGGGTGCTGGCTGTGGCGGGCACCCATGGCAAGACCAGCACTGCCAGCCTGCTGGCCTGGATACTGGAAGATGCCGGACTGGATCCGGGTTTTCTGATAGGCGGGGTACCCAATAATTTCGGTGTCTCGGCGCGGCTCGGCAGTACCCCCTTTTTCGTGGTCGAAGCGGACGAGTACGATACGGCATTCTTCGATAAGCGCTCCAAGTTCGTCCACTACCGGCCCCGAACCTTGATCATGAACAACCTGGAGTTCGACCATGCCGACATCTTCGAAAACCTGGGGCAGATTCAGCGCCAGTTCCATCATCTGGTACGCACCGTGCCGGGCTCTGGCCTGATCATCTCACCGCTGCTGGATAGCAATCTGCAGCAGGTGCTGGAGATGGGTTGCTGGACTCCACTGGAGCATTTCGATGCACGGGAGGAGGCGCTGTGGCATGCGCGCAATCTGGCGTCGGATGGCTGCCGTTTCGGGCTGGTCTGCGACATGCAGCCGGTGGGTAAGGTGGTTTGGGAGCAGACCGGGATGCACAACGTCAACAATGCCCTGGCAGCGATAGCGGCAGCCCGCCATGCCGGCGTGCCGCCAGCCGTTGCTGCTGCGTCGCTGGCTCGTTTCAGTGGGGTGAAAAGGCGTATGGAACTGAGGGGTGAAGTGAGTGGTATCAGGGTATACGATGACTTTGCCCATCATCCCACCGCTATTCAGACCACGCTGGAAGGACTGCGGGCCCAGGTCGGGGAACAGCGTATCCTGGTGTTGCTGGAACCCCGCTCCAATACCATGCGCATGGGGGTGCATGCGGATCGGCTGCCCTCCGCGCTACGGGCAGCGGACAGGGTACTGTTGTACCGGCCGGTCGAGATGGAGTGGGACCCGGAGGAGGTCTTCTCAGCCGTTTCAGGAGCGGTCGATCTGTACCATGACCTGGGTACCCTGGTCGAGGCCGCCGTCGCCGAGGCCCGGACAGGCGACCACCTGTTGGTGATGAGTAACGGGGGCTTTGGTAATGTCCATCAGCGGTTGCTGGACGCCCTGGCAGAGAGGCGGTCGTCATGTCGGAACAGCTGAAACCCATCAGTCTGGCTTTCACCGGTGCCTCGGGTAGTATCTATGGTCTGCGCCTGCTGGAGTACCTGATCGGTACCGGTCGACCGGTCTACCTGATGATCTCACGCGCTGCCCAGGTGGTCGCATCCTTGGAATCCGATCTCACTCTGCCGGCACGGCCTGCCGACACGGAGCAGATGCTCAGTGCGCGCTATGGTGCCGCCAAGGGACAGTTGAGGGTGTTTGGCCGTGAACAGTGGATGGCCCCCGTTGCCAGCGGTTCCAGTGCCCCGGAGGCGATGGTGGTCTGTCCCTGCACCACCGGCACCCTCTCCGCCATAGCTGCCGGGGCCAGTGACAACCTGATCGAGCGCGCCGCAGACGTGATGCTGAAAGAGCAGCGAAAACTGATCCTGGTGGTTAGAGAGACGCCCCTTTCAGCAATACAGCTGGAGAACATGCTCAAGCTGGCACGGCTTGGGGTAGTGGTGATGCCGGCCAGCCCCGGTTTTTACCAGCAACCGCTGCAGTTGGGGCAGCTGGTGGATTTTATGGTGGCACGGATACTGGACCATCTTGGCATAGAGCACCGGTTGGCAGAGCGTTGGGCGAGTGCTCTATCCGTGTGATTACGCTGAATCCTTAATTATCACATGGATAGAGCACGAGTGAGTGGTATGCAAAAGATAGAACTGCTTGAGGCGCCCCTGTTTCCGTTGCACGCGGTGCTGTTCCCGGAGGGCGAACTGCAGCTGCGCATCTTCGAGTCCCGCTACCTGGATATGATCAGCCGCTGTCTGAAGCAGGATGCCCCGTTCGGGATCTCTCTGATCACGGAAGGAGAGGAGGTGGGCCAGGCTGCCGATAGCCATGAGCTGGGAACCCTGGCCCATATCCGGGACTGGGACCAGGGAAGGGATGCTCTCTTGTCGATCAGCTGCAGCGGTGGCAGGCGGTTTCGTATTGTTGACCGGCGGGTGCAGTCGAATCAGCTTACCCTGGCGCGGGTGGAGACGCTGGCAGCCGACCGGCTGTTGCCGGTGCCTGCCGAGTTCCAGGAACTGGTTGAGCTGTTGCAGGAGCTGCAGCAGCGGGACACTGCCCCGGACAAGCCACTACCGGAGGGGCGCTTCGATGACGCTGGCTGGGTCAGTTTTCGTCTCGCGGAGCGGTTACCTTTGAAGCTGGCGCAGCGCCAGCTTCTGCTACAGCTGGATGACCCGGTGCAACGGCTGGAGCGGCTGACCGGCCTGCTGGGTATGCAGCATTAGCGAGTAGGAGGATCCCGTCCCCGGCCACGAGGTGACTTGCCGGGAAGCTGTAGCTATCCTCCCGAAGCAGGCCCAGTGAACTGTCGAAACGGTCTGTGGTGGCGGCGAAGGTTAGCAATCCGAGCAGGTGTACCCGGTGCTGCTCCCCCACCGTACCCACCCACAGTGGGCGTTCGCCCGGGGTGATCCGCACCCGGCTGGACCAGAGCCGCAGCACCATGTGGCGACCGTCCGACAGCTGTTTTGTCAGGGTCAGGTGCTCGTGCCTGCCGTCGTGTACCTGAGGCAGCACCGGCAGTTCCTGCAGCGATAGTCCGGGGGAGAGCAGTTTCAGTAGATTGCCCCAGTCGAGTCGAGTAGCGGGCCGCCATCCGGCGGGGGCGAGTAGTCTCTGAAAATGCTCCAGCGGACCAGCATACTGAAGATTGAGGGGCTGCTTCTCCTGTACAGTATCCATGCGTACTACGGGCAGTTCGGACCAGCCCTGCTGCCACCAGTAGGGTTCTGGCATACGGATCTGCTGCACCTGGGGGGTATAACGGTCGAGGTTGCGCTGGTGATGCAGCCCGGTCTGAATCCCGAGGGTCAACACCACTGCCCCAGCGGCGGTAACCAGCAGTGACCACTGGCCCCGCTCTTTCGCGCTGTGGCGCCGGTAAGCGATCCCGAGGGCCGAGACCCAGGCCACCCCGAGGGCGATGCTCGCCAGTATATCGGAGAGCCAGTGGGCGCCCAGGTAGAGTCGGGAGAAGGCGACGGCGACGGTGATCAGGCCGGCCAGGCTATAGGGCATCCAGCGCCAGCGTGGTGTTGCCAGAGGGGCCAGCATCACTGCCAGAAACCCGTATATCACCGTTGCCCAAAGGGTATGTCCGCTGGGGAAGGAGTAGCTTTCGGCCGCACCGGCCACGATTTCCGGGCGTGGGATCCGCATGCCGTATTTCAACAGTGCAACGGCCACCACACAGAATCCAGCTGCTGCCAGCCAGTGCAGGGCCGCCTGAAACTGGCGTTGCCAGAGCAACAGCACGAGCACGGCGAGCAGGAGGGCCGTCAGTTCCCATGGACCGGCCAGGCCGGAGATCAGTACCATCAGGTTATCCGCCCAGGGGGTATGCAGACTCTGCAGCCCTTCCAGCACGGTGTAGTCGATTCCCTGGTGGAGCGGGCCTCGTAACACCCAGCCCAGTACCAGGACGAACAGGGCGGTTCCCAGTACCAGCAGTCCAGCCAGGGTAGAGAGCCCTCTGGCTTCCGGGTGATCAGGGTCAGCCAGTGCTGCTGCGATTTCCCGGACCCGCGGGTGCATCCGCCCCCAGCGGAGTATGCCCTGGACCAGTGCCGATGTGTGTGGTTGCAGCAGCAGGAAGGATTTGCGTATCAGGAGAAAGGTGAGCCAGGTCGCCACTCCCAGTAGCAGTACCAGTAACACCAGCCGTACCGCCACCTGAGAGGCCAGTTCCATGGATGCACCGAACACCATCCCCGGCAGCAGGTAGGCGGGCGCCCAGACCAGGGCCGACAGCAGATTGGCCGCAACGAAGCGCCAGGGTGGCATCTCCAGCATCCCGGCAACCAGGGGGATGACGGCGCGAACCGGGCCGAAGAAACGGCCGAAGGCGACACTCTTGCCACCATATTTCTGAAAGAAGGAGATGCCTCGCGTCAGGCTCTCGGGGTAGCGGCTGAAAGGCCAGATATGGGTCAGGCGATGCTGATAATGGCGTCCCAGCCAGAAGCTGAAGCCGTCCCCTGCTACCGCCCCGGCTACCGCCCAGCCCATGGCAGGCCAGAAGGCGATGGAGCCGACGGCGATCAGGGCGCCGATACCGAACATGATCACCACCCCGGGCACGATCATCCCGACAATGGCCAGAGATTCCGCCATGGCCACCAGAAAGATGATCAGTCCGGACCAGTGGGGGTGGAGGGCCACCCACTCCAGGAGTTGGTTGAAAAAGGGTTCCATAGGGGAAAGGTAACTGTTCAGTATTCAGGAGTGAATCGCCAGGGGGCTTGGACAGAAAGACAAAGAAATCTCCGTAGGGTGGGCACAAACAACGTGCCCACCCTACTATTTGGTTCCGGCTCTGCCGGGTTAATATTCAGGAGTCAGATTCCTGACTCCTATATTCTGACCTTTTGAAATGCCTTACCCGCGGCTTCGATGGTGGCCTGGATCTCCTCCTCCCCGTGGGCGGAGGAGACAAACCCTGCCTCGAAGACGGAGGGAGCCAGGTAGACCCCCTGTTCCAGCATGGCGTGAAAGAAGCTGCAGAAGCGTTGTTGATCGCAGGCCGTGGACTGGGCGAAATCGGTCACCTGTTCCACCTCGGTGAAGAAGATGCCGAACATGCCACCCACCTGGTTACTGGTGAGTGGCACACCTGCGGCGGCAGCCTGCTGGCGCAGACCAGAGACCAGTTTTTCGGTGCTGGCAGCGAGCTGGTCGTGAAAACCCGGCCGGGAGATCAGTTCCAGGGTGATCAGACCGGCGGTCATGGCCACCGGGTTCCCGGAGAGGGTGCCCGCCTGATAGACAGGCCCCAGCGGGGCGATCTGCTGCATGATCTCCCGCTTGCCGCCGAAGGCGCCCACCGGCATGCCGCCACCGATCACTTTTCCCAGGGTGGTCAGGTCAGGAGTGATGCCGTAGACGCCCTGGGCCCCGCCCAGGGCGACGCGAAAGCCGGTCATGACCTCGTCCAGGATCAGCACCGTGCCATACTGATCACAGACTGCGCGCAAACCCTCGAGAAACCCGGGGAGGGGCGGTATGCAATTCATGTTGCCGGCAATCGGTTCCACGATGATGCAGGCGACCTGCTCACCGATACGGCTGAATGTCTCCTGGACCTGCTCCAGGTCGTTGAAATTCAGGGTAATAGTCTGCTCCGCCAGGCAGGCGGGGACACCCGGGGAGCTGGGTTCCCCTAGGGTCAGGGCGCCGGAACCAGCCTTGACCAGCAGTGAGTCCGAGTGGCCATGATAGCACCCCTCGAATTTCACGATTTTGTCCCGGCCGGTATAGCCACGGGCCAGGCGGATGGCGCTCATGGTTGCCTCGGTGCCGGAACTGACCATCCTCACCATATCGATCGAGGGCATTAATTCGCATACCCGATCTGCCATGCGGGTCTCCAGTTCGGTGGGAGCACCGAAGGAGAGGCCCTTGCCAATCACCTGACTCACCGCCTCGATCACCTGGGGGTGGGCATGGCCCAGGATCATCGGTCCCCAGGATCCGACATAGTCGATATATCGGTTTCCATCCGGGTCGAATATAAAGGGGCCGCAGGCATGATCGACGAACACAGGGTCGCCGCCGACCCCCTTGAATGCCCGCACCGGTGAATTGACCCCACCGGGGATGTGCTGCTGGGCCTGGATGAAGCGTTGGTGGGAACCGTTCATGGCAAGGTCTCCTCAGTTGTATTCGAAAAGTTGATTGAAACGCTGGCAGGCGGTGCGGATGTCCGGTTGCCCGAATACACCCTGTATCACTGCCAGCATGCTGGCACCTGCGGCGATCAGTGGGCCGCCATTTTCCGGGGTAATTCCGCCGATGGCAACCGTGGGTATATGCAACTCTGCCTTTGCCTGGTGCAATAGTTCGATCCCCGCCTGTACCGCATCCGGTTTGCTGGAGGAGGGGAAGAAACGCCCGAAAGCAATGTAGTCAGCCCCGGCTGCTTGTGCCGCGACTGCCAGTTCAAAGCGGTTGTAGCAGGAGACCCCGATAATGGCGTCCTGGCCGAGTCGCTGACGTGCCTGCTCTATTGCCGGGTCATCTTTGCCGAGATGAACCCCGTCTGCCCCTGTTTCGACTGCCAGTTCCAGATCATCGTTGATAATCAACGGAACCCTGTTTTGATGGCACAGCTGCATCAGTTCGGAGGCCTCTCTACGGCGGCTTTCCAGATCTCCGCCCTTATCCCGGTACTGTATCACCCGTGCCCCGCCCGCCAACGCCTGGGCTACCTGTTGTGACAGTGAGCTCTGAGCCGTCAGGCTGCGGTCGGTGATAGCATAGAGCCCACGAAGTTTGTGCATGTCATTCACTTTGATTCCCGATGAAAAAAGCGGCAGGGGATGGATTGTCCCCGCCCAGGCCTGTAGCCGTGGGAGAGCGTGTTCCAGGTATATGTCTGGGCCGCCGCCACTGCCTGCTCCAAGGGTAACCTGCGCGCGAGTAGTGCTGCCAGCGAAGCGGCCAGGGTGCAGCCGGAACCGTGATACTCCCCCGGCAGCCGCGGCCAGTTACGCTCGATCGGCTCCTGATCGGGACGATAGAGCCGGTTGACCACATCCCGGTTCGATTCATGTCCACCGGTAATCAGTACCCCGTCGCAGCCGAGGGCGAGTATTCCCCGGGCGCTTGCCGCCAGCGACTGCTCTCCTGCCAGGCGGCGTGCCTCCTCCGAGTTGGGGGTGGCTACCGTGGTTCGTGGCAGCAGTTGCGAGCGAATATGCTCCAGAAGTGCCCGATCTGCCAGTTTGGCCCCCCCACCAGCGGCCAGTATCGGGTCCAGCACCACGGGGATCAGTGGGTGGTCGGCCAGCAATGAAGCGACCACTTCGGCAATGGCGACGTCACCGAGCAGCCCTATCTTGAATGCCTGGACAGGGATGTCTGCCAGCAATGTGCGGGCCTGGTCTGCCACCAGATCCCGGTTCAGAGGGATCAGCTGCTTTACGTTTTTGGTGTCCTGTACCGTCAGACAGGTGATCACCGTAGTGGCCATGCAGCCCTGGGCTGTGATGGCCTCGATGTCGGCCTGGATACCGGCGCCACCGCAGGGGTCGTGGCCGGCGATAGAGAGAACGACAGGTGGGTGGGAGTGTGGCATGAGATCCTGATGATAGAGCACGATTCTACGTTGAATCCATGAGTGTCCGCAGCCGTGACGCCGGGGTCAAGCCTTCGAGGTATCGAGAAAGGCCTTTTCCCGGTTTCTCGTCTACAATTAGGCGTAATGGTTTTTTCCAAAAGGTTTTAATTCGGGTGGAGAGGGGGCATGAATCCACATTTTGAGAAGATGACGGGGGTCGCCCGTGCCTACTGCGGCCTGATTGAAAAAGTGGAGGTGGCGGACTCGACCTGGTTGCGGGAGATGTCCATGCTGCTTCCGCGGCTGCACGCATGTGTGGAGGCGCTCGGTACCGGCAGCGGCAAAAAAGAGGAGTATACGCTGTTGCCTGATCTGGATGCCCGTTTCGAGCTGTTCGTGCTGCTCAGGGATCTGCTGGGAAACAGGGATGGCTACTGGCTCGAGTTCGATGTGACGCGGGACAGCCAGGGTATGAGTGGCAGTCTGGCCGATGACCTGACGGATATCTACTGCGAACTCAAGCATGGGCTGCGGTTACTGGAGGAGGAGCCCGATCAGGCCCTTGAAGATTGGCGCAATGGTTACCATATACACTGGGGTCGCCATCTGGTCGATGCGGAGCGCCATCTCTATGAGCTACGCAGCCAGGAGCGGCTGTAGGAGAGGCTGCCGGATTTAACGCTAATCGGCTGCAAATCCCTGGAGAGCGATCAACTCAGTTTATCGAATTCGTTAAATAGGCCTGCGCTGTACAGGGATGTACGAGTGTCGCGGGAGGCAGGGATGCCGGGAGCGACCTATTCGCCTCATTCGATAAACTGATTTGATTCGCTCCCAGTGATTTTCGCTTCGATCGGTCAAATCCGACAGCCTCCTAGATTGATGTATTAATCTGGCAATTGCGGAGTCATCTATGACAGATAAAAATAATGATCGGGTCTGGCACAAGGTCTTGTCAAAGGACGAGTTGCCCGAAGGCCGTGTCACCACTGTAAGCTGCAAGAACCGTACTCTCTGCATGTCCCGTTATAAAGGTGAGTATGGGGCACTGGACAACAAGTGCCCCCATCAGGGAGGCCCCTGGGTGAAGGATCAATCGAAAATGGCCTGCTGCGTTGCCCCTGGCACGGCTGGGACTATGACCCCATCACTGGCAAGGCGCCCGGCTTCGATGATGGTGTCGAAACTTTCCCTGTCGAAATACGTGAGGACGGCATTTATGTCGGACTTCCGCAGGAACAGACCCACATCAATACCGTGGGCGACCTGATGATGGAGACCATGACCAATTGGGGTGTGAAGCAGGTTTTTGGCATGGTGGGGCACTCAAACCTGGGCGTCGCGGATGCGCTACGCATCCAGGAACAACAGGGTCGATTGACGTATTACGGCATCCGGCACGAGGGCGCCGCCGCCTTCGCCTGCTCCGCCTACGGCAAGCTGACCGGAAAACCAGCGGCCTGTCTGGCCATTGCCGGACCGGGTGCCACCAATTTACTCACGGGCCTCTGGGATGCCAACGTGGACCGTGCACCGGTACTCGCGCTCACCGGCCAGGTCGATACACAGGTGCTCGGTCCGGGTGCCTTTCAGGAGATCGACCTGGCCGGGGCCTTCGGCAAGGTTGCTCAATGGGCGCAAACCGTTATGCATGACAGCCGCC
>JAUUYI010000139.1 GCA_030590525.1 Sedimenticola sp.
CCTCTTTGGTCTGCATTATTCAAGGATCAGTAGAGTAGGGCACAATGAAAGACCTGACCCCTATACACTGATGCTTGCTTGCGACGACAGAAACCGAAGAACACAGGAACAATCTGACTCCGAATCCTGGAGACGCCAACTCGATAGAATGTATGACGATCCTCGCTATTTGCAGGACTTGTTTACGTTCTAACCCATCTTTCAATTTCGGTCGAAGTCAAAATAACGTAACCCACTGAATATAGAAATTGGGTTGGTACCGCTGGTATCACGCCACATCCTAATGAAGCCTGGATGAAACAAATCGCGAGGAATACCACCATGGACGAGTGGGGCTTCCTTGATGCGTGCACTCCGAGAAGAATGAATGTCTGTTGTTAATCACCGACTCGCTCTGGTACGCGTCTGGTCCAGTCTGCTCTGGCATACGTGGTGCTCACGATAAACACCATCTCTTCCTCATCATCCACCACAAACGTGATGACACCCTTTCGGGCCGTCGGGATAGCGCGCAGACCTGGATATATACTGTTGCGAAGTGAACCGATATGTGGCGTTTCCGACAACATCCTGATCGATTGCTCGATCTCTGAAAGTTTGCGTTTCGTGACGATAATACCGGCGTAATCAGCGATTAGGTCAACGATGTCGAACAGATCTTGCTCGATATCCGGGTGTCGGTAAATCCTGTAAGGCATTAACTTCGCATGGAATCAAGACGAGCCCTGGCGTTGTCGAACAGGTCATCCGATGTATTCATTTCGATCCACTCTTTGCGCGGGGTCTCCATGCGGGTTTTAATTGAGTTTTTCATGGCTTCAAGTGCCACTTCTCTCTCAACCTCGTCTTGCATGATCCGCTCTATGCCTGCTGCCACTACACTACTGACGGATGCAAAAAAGCCTTCTGCTACCTTCTTATGTGCGAAGTCATGATGACGATCAGTGAAGCTAACGGTAGATTTGACGGTCATAGCACTTACCTCATTAGTGTTACCAAGTATGACCAAGATGGGCGATTCGTCAAGCGTTTCTTCTCACCTGCAAAAGCCAAGAAAACCACGGTTGAATAGCTGCACTGCGCCAACGGACACTGGTGTAGATGGCCACCAATGGGTACTGGCAAGTTAATCTCATTTGCCAGATTGAAGTCATTATGACAGAGCCACATTGCATGGCTGATGATTTCGGCCGGAAATCTGTAGCCATGGTAGGATGGCTTTCGCTGTTTAATGGGGCAGTCTGGCTGACCTGTGTTTGACTTGACACTGTCGCTCAAGGGCATGGAAGGGGCGGGCAGGTAACCCTGTTCGCTGCCGTTCCCGAACCACAGAATGCCGCCACGAGGCGGCATCTTTGCTTCTGCCGAAGGTGATTGATGCATATCGAACTGCAACAGATCCATAAGCGCTTTGGCAAGGTCGAGGCCCTGAAAGGGATCGACCTGAAGGTGAGTGGGGGGACCATCCACGGGCTGGTGGGGGAGAACGGGGCCGGCAAGAGCACGCTGATGAAGATACTCACCGGCTACCTCAGCAGTTCGGGTGGGCGCATCCTGCTGGACGGCGAGGCGGTGAAGTACGGGACCCCGGCCGAGGCGGCCGGGCTGGGTATCGGCATGCTCTATCAGGAGCCCCAGGATTTCCCCCCCCTTTCGGTGCTGGAAAACTTCATGGTGGGCCGGGACAGCCATCCGGATGGTAACCGGGCCCGACAGCGGAAGCGGTTGCAGGGGTTGGCTGAGAAGGCCCGATTCGAGCTGGACCCGGACACGCCGGTGGAGAAGCTGACCATCGGTGAGCGTCAGCAGCTGGAGCTGCTGCGTCTGCTGGGACGCAATGCCCGGGTGTTGATCCTGGATGAACCCACCACCGGCATCTCGGAACGGCAGAAGGAGCGTCTGTTCCAGGCCCTTTACCAGATGCGCGATCAGGGCCGGACCATTCTACTGATCTCCCACAAGCTGGATGAGGTGAGCTCATTGTGTGATCGGGTGACTATTCTGCGCCAGGGTCGGGTGGTGGGGGAAGAGGAGGCGCCCTTCCACATATCCCGGTTGCTGGAGCTGATGTTCGACCAGTCGCACCAGGAGCCGGTTCCACGGCCCGACTCCAGGCCCGGGAGGGCGATCCTCGACTTCGACCGGGTGGTTGCCCGCGGGGAACGAAACGGGTTGCACCAGTGCAGCGTCACCCTTCGCCAGGGTGAAGTGGTGGGGCTGGCCGGTCTCTCCGGCAGCGGGCAAGGGCTGTTTCTCAGACTGGCGGCGGCCCTGCAACGGCCGCTTGAGGGGGAGGTCCACTCCCTCGGTCATAGCCACCGGGGCAGAAAGCACAGCGCCTTCCGCCGGGCGGGCGGCACCTTTCTGCCCGCGGATCGACTGGAGGAGGGGTTGATCCCAGGGTTTACCATCCAGGACCACTTTGCACTGGCCCGTGGCCTTCCCGCCCATAAGGCGAGGGAGACAGCAGTGGAGGCGATCGACAGATTCAATATCCACGGCCAGCCGGAGAGCCCGGTAGATGCACTCTCCGGGGGTAATCAGCAGCGGCTGCAACTCTCCCTGATCCCGGAAGATGCCCGGCTGATCCTGCTGGAGGAGCCCACCCGGGGGTTGGACGTCTCATCCGGTGAGTGGATCTGGCACCATCTGCTGGAGCGATATGGCACCACTGGTGCCATCGTTTTCAGCTCTGCGGAGCTGGAGGAGATCCTGGCGGTCGCTACCCGGGTACTGGTCTTTTTCGATGGCAGGGTGGTACGGGACCTCGGGAGCGATCAACTCGACTATCAGCATATCGCCTCCGCCATGACCGGGAACTAAGGGCCCTAGGAGCCTGTCCGAGAATAGAGAACCTACTGTGGGAAACCCATTTTGGCCAGATTTCCCGATTAAATTTGTTAAATATGCCCAATATTCGCCTCATTTAATCGAAAAATCTAACTCAAAATGGCTTCCCCTCGCTACGGCTTCTATTCTCGGACAGGCTCCTAGCGTGAAACGCATCCGGCAACACCTCACCGACATCCTGCTGATTCTGGGTCTCGTGCTGCTGTTCACCTCGCTGTTGCTGTGGATGGTGAAAGCCCCACCGCTGGAGGCGTTCCAGAATCTGCTCGCCGGCTCGTTCGGCTCATGGTCCCGTTTTACCCGGGTGTTGAACGTGTGGATTCCGCTCACCCTGTGTAGCTTTGGCCTGCTCTATGCCTTTCGCACCGGGCTCTGGAACATCGGGGTGGAGGGACAGATGGTGCTGGGGGCGGTGGGGGCCACCTGGGCGTTGCGCATGGGGATGGAGAGCGGTTCACCACTGCTCTATCTGGGGCTGGCATTGGTGTCGGGGGCCGTCCTGGGCGCCCTCTGGGCACTGTTTGCCGGCTGGCTCAAGATCCGCGGCGGGGTACACGAGATCTTTGCCGGGCTGGGGCTCAACTTCGTCGCCATGGGACTGGTGCTGTGGCTCATATTCGGCCCCTGGAAACGGGCAGGTATCGCCTCCATGAGTGGTACCCAGCCATTTCCAATCGAGCTCTGGTTCCCCTCCCTGCCCGGCTGGCGGGTTTCACCCTTCGCCATTGCCCTGACGGTGGCGGTGATCCTGTTTAGTTTCTGGGTGCTCAACCGCAGCCGTTTCGGGCTTAACCTGGAAGCGGTTGGGCGCAATCCGCGCGCGGCCCCTCTCTACGGGTTGTCTCCCCGGCAGTATATGCTGGCCGCCATCGCCATCTCCGGGGCCCTGGCCGGTCTGGCCGGTATGCTGCAGGTGAGTGGTATCTATCACCGCCTGATTCCTGCCATATCCAGCGGCTACGGTTATCTGGGGCTGCTGGTGGTGATGCTGGCCAACTTCCGGCTGCTGCCGGTACCGTTCATCGCCCTGTTCTTCGCCGCCCTCAATGTGGGCAGTATTCAGCTGCCGATGATGATGCAGCTGGACTCCTCTCTCTCTGGCGTGATTCAGGGCGCATCGGTGATGAGCGCGCTGCTGGTGTTCGGCCTCAGGCGCTTGCGCGCCGGGAGGGCGGAGTGATGAACGAACTCTCGCTGACGCTGCTGTTCGCCGGTGTGCTGGCGACTGCTGCACCCCTGATCATCGCGGCCCTGGGTGAGACCATTACCGAAAAGGTGGGTGTGATCAACCTCTCTCTGGATGGCTCGCTGCTGCTGTCCGCCATGATTGCATTCATGGTTGCCTACGAGAGCAACAGCTTCCTGCTCGGTTTTGCTGCCGCAGCGGCAACCGGTGCCCTGATTGCGGGCCTGGTGGGGATGTTCGGTATCTACCTGGGGCAGTTGCAGGTGGCGGTGGGATTCGCCCTGACCTTACTGTGCCGGGACCTGGCCTACTTTGCCGGCAATCCCTATTCGCGCCTTCAGGGTCCACGGCTGGGGAACTGGAAGATCCCGGGTCTCTCCGACATTCCAGTCATTGGCCCGGTGCTGTTCCAACAGTCGTCCGTGGTCTACCTGGCCTTGGCCCTGATCCCGGCCATCTGGTGGTATGTCTACCGCACCGTCCGGGGGCTGGAGCTGCGAGCGGTGGGAGAGAACCCGGAGGCGGCCTATACCCGGGGCATCGACCCGCGCCGCAAGCAGCTGATCTACACATTGGTCGGAGGTGCCCTGGTGGGGATCGCCGGTGCGGCCTTCTCGCTCGGCATCAAGCCCGGGTGGGGGCGCCCCCAGGGGATCGAGGGGATTGGCTGGATCGCACTGGCCATCGTGATCTTCGGCGGCTGGCACCCGGTAAAGGTAGCCCTCGGGGCCTTCCTGTTCGCTTTTCTGCAGGTGATCGGCATCACCCTGCAGGAATCCTGGCCGGGCATCCCGGCCCAGGTGTTCCAGGTCGCCCCCTTCCCGCTGATGATCCTGACCCTGGTGCTGATCAACCTGCTGCAGCGGGAAGGGGTACAACGCTGGCTGGAACGACGGCCAGCCCTGGGGCTGTTGCTGCGGCAGCTGCGCGGCCGGCCGCCGCGGGCATTGGGGCGAAAGGCAGGTACTAGATACCATGCCTATCCGGTTGCCTCCCAAGGTATCGGTTCGGGCCGGTGGTTGCGTTTGACAGCGTGTTGGCGATCGCCGTGCGCCCCCTGGGGTGTAACGCGATTACGATCCACCACTTTGGGAGCTAACCGGATAGGCATGCTAGATACTAGGAAAAACAGGACCGAGGACCGAGGTACTAGGGCCGAGGAAAAGAAAAACAAAAGGTAAAGCCAGTCTGAACTCTCATCTTTAATCTTTGCTCCCTGGTCCTTTTCTGGTTCCCACGCGGAGCGTGGGAACCAGAAAGCAAGGCAAAGGATGCGGATTTAGATCGGCTTTAATCTTTGTTCTTTTTCCCCCGGCCTGTTGCTACTCCATCACATTCCCCTCACCAAAACATCAACGAAGGGTCCCCTCTCCCCCCGGGAGAGGGACAGGGTGAGGGGGCCAAGCGCCACCCCGTCTCACCAGGAGTAGGTCGGGCATGCCGTTTATGCCCGACGTCGTTTCCCAAGGCCACCGGCCAGAAAAAATGTCGGGCACAAAAACCGTGCCCGACCTACCTGACTGGCCCTCTCCCTCAAGGGAGAGGGGATTTAAGAGTTTTGCAAGAGCCTCCCTAGATCCTGCTTTTATCCTAAGGTCCTGTTTTTATCCTATGCTAAATTATCCCGCACCCGCTCCACGAGCTGAAAAAACACATACTCCGAGGATCTTTCCCCATGCGACCTCTCTGGCCCCGCCTGCTCTCTCTCCTGTTTCTCTTTTCACTGACCGCAGCGGCGGTGAGCGAACAGCCTTCAACGGCCACGAAGAGTGCGGTGCCTGCCATCAAGGAGGCCCCTCCCGGGGGGGGGTTCACCCTCAACTCGGCGGACGGGGCGGTCTCGCTCAAGGATTTCCGGGGCCAGGTTGTGTTGCTCTATTTTGGCTATACCAAGTGTCCGGATGTCTGTCCTACTTCGCTCTCCTATATGACCCAGGCCCTCAATGACCTGACGGAGGATGAGCTGATACGGGTGCAGGCGATCTTCGTCAGCGTGGATCCCAAGCGGGATACGGTGGCAGGGTTGAAGGAGTATGCGGCGTACTTTCACCCCAATCTGATCGGTGTGACCGGGACGGAAAAGGAAGTGGCGGATGTCGCTGCCCTCTACGGCGCCCAGTACTACGAAGTGGAACTGGAAGGGTCGGCGTTCGGATATTCGGTCAAC
>JAUUYI010000042.1 GCA_030590525.1 Sedimenticola sp.
ATCAACAGCAGGGGCTGATCGGCTGCCTCTGGTGGTCGACCGCATTCATCGTGGCCGCCGCCCTGTTCTCACTGAAACTGCCTGGGTTTCGGGGCGACAGCGCTGCACAACCCCCGGGATCTGCTTGAAACGGGGTATGCCTTCACAAATGAATATAGAAACAGAAATCCAGTGGCAGGCAAGCCCAGCGAGACTTCAGCTACAAAAATAACTTGGATTTTTTTTGTTGCGTGGTTATGCTCCCAGCTAGTCGCCTTTGCAGGCAGGGTCAATCTTTACCCTCGCGAGCGTTGCTGCGGGAATCTGCAACCGGCCCATTCCAATCATTAAAAGGAGAAACCTATGACGCCTAAGAGATCCTGGATCGCTTTCTTTACGGGGCTCACTCTGCTTGGATCATCCGCTGCGCTGCAGGCTCGGGAGGAATCCCTGGAAATCACTATGCCTTGGGATGGACAGGGAACCATCTACCACATCGATACCGACAAGCGGCTTTTCATGGGCGCCTTCGAAGGGATCATGTACATCAAAACGGATAAGGGCGAACTGGACGCCGCCTTTGCGGACTGCCCCTCTGTGATGCATATCGACGTGAAGTCAAAGGCAACGTCCGCCACCGGCTACTGTACGATTACCCCATCCAAGGGAGATGCCGTATTCGCGGAGTGGTCCTGTAAGGGCGAGGTGGGTATCTGCAAGGGTATCTTCGAGATTACAGGGGGGACCGGGCAGATGGAAGGTATCACCGGCTCCAGCGAAATAAAGATCCGGTCGGTGATTGGACCGCTCTTACTCGGCATGGCAGACGGCAGTACCCTGCGTGCGGCCTCGGGGCTGATCGTGCTCCCGAAGCTCACCTACCGGGTTCCGGACAAGAAAAAGTAGCGGTTTGGCCTCTACCGTCTCCCCTTATTAAACTTCCCAACTGGAGAAACCAGATGATCAATAAACGGACATTAGGGGGCATTGCCTCTGCTGCGTTGATGTTGCTCGCTTGGCAGCCGCTGAGCGCAGCAGGAGGATCCATGCGGTGCGGCAATGACATCATTCAGTCTGGCGGTCGCTCGGGCCCGGGCAAGTACGAAGTCCTGAAGAAATGCGGTGAGCCCGCGTTCCGCCAGGGCAACACCTGGGTCTATGATGAGGGCGATGATCACCGAAAGGTCTTCATTTTCAACAGCTCCGGTCTCCTGACCAGTATCCGGGATGCAGGCAGATAGGATCGCCAATCGACGGTGGGACTCACCTGAAAATTGTTCGGTAATCTAGTACCTCCCACGACTTCCCGATGGCAGCGATCGAAAAAGAAGCGCCAGGGATTTGGCTGACCTGATGCCTGGGATAGTCACACACAGGGGTCTGGCGAAGGGCAAGGATAAGAGGGTGAGTGCTACATAGGGTGAGATTTCCAGGTGGTGGCAGGGTACAGGACGATGCATTACCCGTGGATGATCCGTTCACGGGCGATGAAATGGGCGTTTATTCGACCTATACTCGAGCCAATGCATGAGCCACCTGGTCGAGGTCCGGGCTCAATTGACGGTCCAGTGGCTCGCTAACGTCACACTCTATGCGACGGACTCAGAAGGAAGGCACGGCAGGGCATTATACCATCCAGCATGAACCGGGTCCCAGTATAGCGTCACCCGGTCTTATCCGGTTTGCCCCCCTTGTGCTCCGAAGCCTTTCGGTGCTCGCGGATCATAAAGAGCGTGAAAGCCAGCCAGCCTATGACCAGGCTTACGTTGAAAGCGAAAAAGGACTGGGTGCTCATGGCAAGGAAATGGACCCCAACGAGCACGGTGAGCGCGGCGAGGCCATCTCCCAGGCGTACATAGAGCGTGTCGATCGCGGGCTTGCCGCGGAATTTCATCTCGGAACCAACGGGTAGCCATAGTACATGCCGGGCCGTGTTGTTGATCGAATAATCTGTGGCATTCTCAGCAATCTTCATCATCTTCACCATAGCCAGGATCGGGAGCAGGGCCATGGCGCTGTAGGACAGCAGCGCGATCACCGGGAGCATTAGAGCTATGGCGGCAAAACCGCCATACTTTAACAGCCTCGAGGCCACGAACGCCTGCAGCAGCAAGGCGACAGTGTTCACCCAGAAAAAGAAATCACCGTAAAAGGCGGTGGTACCGTCGCGGGTAAATTCGAGCACCGCCAACCGATCCGTCATGCCTTTCGCAACAGCCTGGTCGGCAAGCGTCTCCTGGATAATCTGGAAAAGCAGGTTTTCACCGTTGGTGTTGACCCAGTTGGTCAGCAACGTGACCATCGCGGCCGCCAGGAGGAAACGACTGGTCAGAACCAGCCTGGCGCCGCTGAGGAGAAAGCCTACCCCCTCATCCTGCTTTGCTTCCCCGACCGCTGGCGATACATGCCTGGCCATTCTGTTATCCACCCACTTTGTCAACAGGATCGATACAAACAGCGGTCCTGTCGCCAGCAGCAGCAGCGACTCGGTATCGACGATGCCCGAGTCCACCAGTTGGCCGACGATCCAGGAACCGGCCGCTCCTCCCCCGGTTGCACCTATAGCAATCAGGGGCAGCATGCGCTTGCCGCGCTCATCCGTGTAGATGTCGGCGCAGAAGGTCCAGAACTGCGCAACCACGAAGACGCCGAACATTCCCACCCAGACGTAGAAAACAACACCGGAAGCCGGGAGCGCCTCGAAAAAGAAGCCCGGCTGTAGAAACCAGAAGATCACCATATTGAAGATGCAGAACAGCGTCGCGCGGGTGATCAGGGTCGCCCGGTTCCAGCGACCGGCGAGGCGTCCGTACCAGCCGACGACCAACAGTAGAAGAATGCTCTGGGCAAAACTTGAGTAGGCCTTGACCTCCATCTTCGACAGGTCACCGATATCCGAAGTGGCGATCCAGCCCTCTCTCAGTGACTTGACGAAGTAATAGGCGCACAGGATAAGAAAAATGTTGGCGAACATCAGTAAGGCGGTACCGCCTTCCCCCGGCCGAATCTCCGTGAAGAACCCGAGAAAGCGTTCACCAAGGGTCTGTCGTGAGCTATCCACCCCAGCATTTTTGCTCATTGCCAGGTTTCCAGCTTGTTCAGCTTGATTTCAAGCTTCTCTTCATTGGATAGGGCATGCCTGAAATCGTAGAGTCGGCTTTCCCAGGACCCGTAGAATGAATTGGGCAGCAGGATCCGATAGGCGGATGAGAGGGATTCGCGTCGAGCACTCCTGTCCGATGCAGCCCAGCCCTTTTTCACCTGGCCGCCCCGTTCCATTTCACCGCGCAGCAGAGAGCCACTACGGCCATGGTAAAGTAAAACAGGTACCGGTTACGGGCGCGCTTGATCATCTGGTGAGGCATAGTCTGGAACCAGTTGCCCATTTCGAAGTGAATACTAAAGTATTATAGAATACAGTACTTGAATCCGTGAGTTCGTAACTTCTCAATAAGCCCAGGCAAGGACCAGGGTGGACCAAGCGGAGCGGATACACCAGGCTACGGCGTGTTGGATCCGTCGCTGCGCTCCTTGATTCACCCTATCTGTTTGCCCTGGGTTATTGAGAAGTTGCGTGAGTTCATCAGGAATAAGAAGATGAAATTCGGGAGAACCCGGGGAACCGTGGACGCGCCCTTGCGCAAGAGAAGGACATCCAGCTTTTACCCTGCCGTCTTTAGCCTCTTCACGGTACTGATCCTGTCGGCGTCGGCGGCGGCGGCGGAGTACCCGAAGCTGCGGGAAAGTATCGATCCAGCCATGCAGAACCTGGTAATCAAATGCTCTGCTGGGTGCTTACGTTGAAGCGCTATTTTCGGCAGGACCCGCTGAAGCACCCCCTCAGCGCAGAGAATCCCCGGTAATGACACCTGTCAATGAGGCATGATTGCTTCACCCGTTACACTGCATAGCGTAACTACTTCCGGTATTCCCGATGATCGAAAGAAAGAAACTCCGGCAATCGCTGAAGCAGACCACCCGCTCCTTCCGGCAGCTGCTGCCGGTACTGGTCGGGGGACTGCTGCTGGCCTGCCTGGTGGTCCAGGTGGTGCCCCAACTGATCCACATGGGGCTGTTTGGGCATGACACCTTCACCGACACGGTGATGGCCGCCGCTATCGCCAGCGTCTCTACCGGGCAGCCGGTGGTCAGCTATCTGCTTGCCGGTGAACTGCAGAAGGCCGGTATCGAACTGGTGACGGTTACCGCTTTCCTCACTGCCTGGATCACGGTGGGTGTCGTCTCTTTGCCCGCCGAGGCGGTGATGCTCGGCTGGCACTTTTCTCTCTGGCGAAACCTGATCGCCTTCCTGTTGTCGATACTCATCGCCTGGCTGACTGTGGTGACCCTGCATGTCTGAGCAGACCCCGGCAAAGGAACGAACCCGTAGCAGGAATAGCCGTGGCGGCTGGTGGTTCCTGCTGGCGGTGATACTGCTCTATCTTCTGATTGCACTGTTCGATATCGAATATGCCCGCCGCAGCCTGCAGCACTTCCTGAAAATGGGCAGGGATCTGCTACCGGTGTTGATCCTGGTGTTCCTGTTCATCTGGCTGTTCAACCTGAGCAGCAGTATGAAAGAGAAGCTGGTCGGGCTCTCCGGTCGCAACTCGGGCATCAAGGGCTGGATAGTGGCGGTCACCGGCGGCATCCTCTCCCATGGCCCCATCTACCCCTGGTATCCGCTGCTGAAGGAGCTGAAGGGTCATGGCGTCAGGCCGGCGCTGATCGCTGCCTTTCTCTATGCCCGGTCGATTAAACTGCCCTGGTTACCCTTGATGGCCCACTATTTCGGTCTGACCTATATGCTCGTCCTCACCTTCTACATGGTCCTGTTTTCGATTGTCAACGGCTGGCTGGTGGAGAAGTTGCTCAGGCGTGGTGATGTCTGACTCTCTCCAATGCTGACGCCGCTTCGAACCGAGTCTTTTCTGCGTTAAACTCCCTGTAACTATTCAGCATACATGGGATTCAGCACTGAGTGATGGTCATGGGGTGTTTGCACAACGCCGTCAGGCGGGATGGATCGGTGCCCCAAAACAGGGAGTTATTGTTTCGCGAGCCCCGGTTAAACCCATACGCGATGGTGAGAGAATCTAGAACATCAATCCTTTCCATGGGTGCCCCATTGTTGTTATGGCACCTGTTTCACGACTACTTTCAGGAGTAAATACAATGCAAGTAGATCTTATGTTGGCCGGCCCTCCCCTCGTCTCCCTCCTCGCGGGCGTCGCCATCCTGGCCTGGCCCAAACTGCTCAGCTATATCGTTGCCTTCTATCTTATCTTTTTTGGCATTATGGGCCTGCTGCCATTAATCTGACGTGACCACACCCCATTCCCATGGGGTGTTCTTTCTACCCTGTCATTGCCGTGTGTAACTCAATTCCCAGCCCGCATCCGTCCAAGGGGCAGATGAAGTCGAGCAATGGCGCCAGAAAAAAGACCAGCAGCAACGTCATCTTTCCAGATTCTTTATCCTGCCATACAGCTCTTTCCGCTCTGGCGCATGGGCCCGGTAAGCCTCTATCAGCTCCGGGACACGGCGACAGTGGCGTGCCGAATCCTCCAAAGCCCCTAGAAATTTATAGTAGTTCAGATTCTCGGGCAGCGCCTTTATAAACAGCTGTAACGCCAGATCGTAGGCCCGCAGCCGATGGCAGGCCCAAGCCACGGAGGCAGCGGTGTGCAGATCCATGGTCGGCACCTCTGTGGCCAGCAGTTCCCGTACGCGTTCTCCCTGACCAGTTTCGAGTAACCGCTCCACATAGGTTGCGAACATGGCACCCGAGGGGCGTTCGTCCAACGCCTGCAAGGTCTCCACCTCTTCGACCAACTCCTCGGCATCCAGGGAACGGCTCTGCAGCCGTTCCCACTGCGCCCGGACGAAGCTCTCCTGAGGATGCTGTTCCAGGTAAGGTTTGAGGTAACCGATGGCCTGCTCGAAACGCTCCATGCGCTCATACAGCCAGGCCAGGTCCGGTGCTACCACCGCATGCTGCTCCACCAGCTTCAGCAGCAGCGGCTCGGCCTCGGTAAAATGGCCCATTTGCGTATAACTCTTACCCAGCCAGCGCTGGGTCAGCCAGTGCGGGTAGATGCGTTCACTCTCCAGGAAATACTCCACCGCCCTGGGATAGTCCCGCTGCTGATAACAGGCCCGGCCGGCCCAGAACTGGATACGGGCGGAACCGGCAAAGTTGCGCAGCAACTGCTCGGCCAGTTCGACCGCAGCGGGTCCTGCCTTGCGCCTGACCCGATATTCCAGTTCGAACCCCCGGGTCTCCAACGACAGAGGCTCCTCTTCCTTGAGGCGTGTCAGCAATTCGCCTGCTTCATCCAGCTGGAGTGTCCTCAGTGCCTGCCTCAGCTTTCGTTGCAACACCTTGATGAACTCGCTCACAAGCCTCGCGCAACCCTTTGATTTCAGAAAGATGTGTTACAGTTTCGGTTATGAACGGCAAAAAAGCCAGTATCGGTGATCTGGTTCGGGTACGGGCACACCCGACGGTAGTCAGGCTGGAGCATCTGGACAGGCCGGATGCATCCTGGCTGACGGAGAGTTTCGTCCTCACCCCGGAGGTCAAGACCCACTTCGATGTGATACGAAGAGTGCTCGCGGTCGGAACGGGTTCAGGGCTGTTTCTGATTGGCCACTATGGCTCCGGCAAGTCCCATTTCCTTGCCTATCTGGCGCGGGAACTGGCGGCGGGCCACCTCACGCCCGATCCACCCCGGGTACAGACCCTGTCGCTGGTGAACTACAGTGCCGGTAACCGACTCGAGGATGTGATAGGCCGACAGCTGGGCCTGCCCACCGATGGGGGAGATCGCCGCCTGGCCTGGGACCGTCATCTGGAAGGCGAGGCACGGGGTGAGATACTGCTGCTCGACGAACTGTCGGAGTTTCTACGTTCCAAGGCCAGCGTGCCCGCCTTCAACGAAGATATACGGTTCCTGCAGTTTCTGGGCGAGTGGGCGCAGGAGAGGCCTTTCTGGATCCTGGCCGCCATGCAGGAGGGAATCGAACACACCGGTGAGCTCGAATCCAGCCTGTACCGCAAAATCAAGGATCGCTATCCGATCCGGCTGCTGTTGACCCCCGCCCATGTCCAGAGCCTGATCTCGGACAGCATCCTGATCAAAGCCGAGGGTTACGAGCACGCGGTGCAGCGCCTGATCGATGCCTGGCATGCGGCGCTGCCGAATGCCGACCTGGACTTTTCGCTGTTACACGCCATCTATCCCCTGCACCCGTCCACCCTGACCCTGCTCGAAGAGGTACGGGACCGCTTCTCCCAGGCACGGGGGGTGGTGGATTTCGTGGTCAAACGTCTGGCCGGCGACCCGACCCGGGATATCGAACCCTTCCTGGACAAGCCCTGGGGAGAGCTGATCACACCGGACCTGATCGTCGACCACTTCCGGGATCTGTTCGAGATCCAGCCGGAATATCTCCCCCTTGCCCAGCAGGTGCTGCCCTGGTACCAGAAGCACCTGCCGGAGCTGTTCGAGAAACCGGCCCTGCAACGCCTGGCGGAGCGACTCCTGAAACTGCTGATACTGGTCTATCTCTCCCCCGCCAGGGAGCGCCTCACAGCCATGGAGGCAGTCAGTTGGCTGGCATTCAGCGCTACGCGCATCGATCCACAACGCAATCAACGGGTGGTAGAGCGGGTGCTCTCTCAGTTGACGGAACAGGGGCGTTTCGTGGCCAGAAGCAGCGGCGGTTATGCCCTGAACCTGCGTGACGATGGCGCCGCTGCCATGGAGCGCCAGTTGAAACGCAGCATTGCCGAACTGGCCGGGCAGGATGAACTGATTCTCGAGACCCTGGCGGGGCAGCTGCCGGAGAGCGGGTTCAACCCGTTTCGACTGCCCCGGGACCGATGGCAGCACCAGCAGGTGGACTGGCACTATCATCCTCGCCGTTACAGTGTCTGGTTCGGCAACCAAAACCCGGACAGACCCGAAAACCGAACCGCAATCTGCCTGCGCCTGCCCTGGGGCGAGTCGGAACCTGCCCCCGGTCTCTATACCGTGCTCCCCGCACGCCTGCAGGTGGATGCGGATCTGCAGGAACTGGCGGCGCTGGTGCAGATGCGGGAGCGCCCACTGGCCCCGGAGGTGGCGAAACGGGTAAAGGCTCGCCTGCAGTCACGCCAGGCCGGCTTCATTACCGCCCTGGGTAATGCCTGGCTACGGGCACGACTGATCACCCCGGAGGGCAAACAGGAGGCGCCTCCGCCACTGCGGATCGAGCAGGGGTTGCAGGCCTGGCTCGACCACCTGGCCCTGTGGATACTGCGGCGGACCTACCCCGGCTTCGAGCAATTCGCTCCCGACTACGGCCCGCTGCCCAAACAGGCCTGGCTGCGTTATATGCAGCTGAGCAGCGAAGACGACCCGACGACCCTGGAAACAGACGAATACGTGCGCCTGATTCAGGAGGCCTATCTGATGCCCATGAAGTTGTTGCGCCGCATGGGCCGGCAATATCTGCCTCGCGCCAACCCGGAACGGCATGAACTGGTGGCGCTGCTGACACCGCTGGTGGCCAATGGCGTCTCTCCCAAGACCATTTACCACCACCTGGCAGAACCGATCTACGGCCTGGTAGAGGACCAGGTCACCGCCCTGCTGCTGTTTCTCCTGCAGCAGGGCGAGATCGAGATCATGAAAGGGAAGAATGCTTATCGGGACTATTTCGAGACCCTGCCCAATCCCCTCCACTATGAGCGGATCACCCCGGGCCAGGCCCTGGACCGGGAGACCCTGCATGATCTGCAGACCCTCTGCGAAGCCACTGGCATCAAACCACCCCAGGTCAACAGCACCTTGGGACAAAAGCGTGCGGCAGAGCGTCTGCTCGATTACGGGCGCGAGCGGGTGCACGCCTATGAAGCGCTCATTGTCCGGTTACAATCGAGTGATCCGGGTAGTGAACTGCTGCAGCGGATACAGCAACAGATCGATACCTGGCGCGCTCTGGATCAAGGCGCGCACGCACTGCAGGGTTTTGAGCTGTTTCGCTACCAGGCCGGCAGTGCCGACAGCTTTCTGGGGCGGGAGAACCAGCTTCGCCAACTGACGGAGCGCTTGCCCCGCCTGCTCTCCGAATGGCAACGATTCCAGCACCTGGCACACCACCCCCATCTGGATGCCCCGGCCGCCAACGAGTTGCGCACCGCACTCACCGAGCTGGGTGAACCACCCGGCCTGGCGCAACCTGAACAGCTGCAGAAATGGCTGGAGGCGTTGGAAAAACGCTATGCGGCCTATAAAAGAAACTACCGGCGACAGCACGACACCTGGTGGCAACAACAGAACCGGCGTGAAATCTGGAACTGGCAGCCACCAAACCTGGCCCACAGCCAACACCTGGCTCTGGAGGAGACCCTGCAAGCCTATGGTAACTGCCTGCGTGAGGCCCGGGCGCAACGCTGCAGTCAACTGACCAATCTGGACTTCCAGCTCCTGTGTAACTGTGGTTTCGACGGTGAGGCCGCCCCTGTCGTCGGGACCCTCGCGCGCTGCCAGGAGCTCAAAGCGCAGATCGAGCAGCATGTCAGGCTCTATTTTCAACAGCAGCAGGTCCAGGCACGTATGCGCGAATGGCGGGATCAGGGGTTGGAGATCAATCCCGGCCTGCTGGACTATCTGGAAGGCAACCGGGCGTTACCGGAGATACAGGACCTGAAGCTGCTGGATGCCCACCTGGCCGGACTGGATCAGGTGATCGAAGTGGACACGGGAGAGGTCCTGGAACTGTTGACTCAGCGTAGTTGGGAACCCAAGGCACTGTTGCAGGCCATGGCCCGGCTGTTTCAGAGTCAGGATGGCCAACGCCTCAGATTCCACCATCAACAGCCGGCCGATGGCGTCCCGTCACGGATCGCCCTCTGGTGCGGTCAGCAGTGCCTGCGCCACGGCGAGCCCCTGCCGAAAGGCCTGGGCCGGCAGACAATCGCCCCTATTGGTGAAGGGATGACACCGGAGTGGGTCGGTGACACCGCCCTCACCCGCCTCACTGAGTTGGGTCTCGATGAAAGCATCGTTGAACGGATACTCGGCTGGCTGATCGATGGGCATCTGCCCTTACCTGCCCGCAGCAGCGCCGACAACCCGGTCTCGGCGGTTCGGGAACTGCTGCAGCCCGGCCAGCCGAAGACGGGCGAACAACTCGTGGAGAGCTGTGAACTCCTGTATCGCCACCATCAACGGCTGATGCGGTTGGCAAAAGAGCCATGGCTGGCGCGGCTGGAACGACTGGCATCAGCGCCGCTTCCAGATCTGCCTGCCTTCACCACTCGCCTGGTAGAACTGGATGCGGCGCAGTGGCTGATACTGGATTGTCTGGGGACCGCCCTGGTCAGGCCCCTCTCGGGAGTCATGGAAAAACTGTTCCATAACTGGATGCCCCCAAGGCTCAGTCTGCTACTGGGACCCGCTGACACCACCACTGACGGTTGTTACAGTGCACTGCTGGCGGCGGGCATCCAGCACCGATTCGAAAAAATCAATGCCATCGATGAGCTGATCCACGAACGATTCCGTCCCCTGGAACAGCTCATTCCACTGGCCCGGGCCAGGCTCGAGGTCGCCATAAAACCCCTGCTGTCGA
>JAUUYI010000116.1 GCA_030590525.1 Sedimenticola sp.
GTTGCTGCTGGATGAGCCGACAGCGGGCCTGGACCCGGTCAACGCCGCGGCGATCGATGAGCTGGTGCTCAAACTCAAACAGGAACTTGGCCTGACCGTGTTCATGGTGACCCACGATATGGATACCCTGTGGCGGGTGCCTGACCAGGTGGCCTTTCTGGGTGAGCATCGAGTGCTGGCCTGTGACCGGGTGGAGGCTTTGTCCGACAATCCTCACCCGTTGATCAAATCCTATTTTCAGGGCCCCAGAGGGCGTCGGGCCCGGGAGTCTGCGTGGGCGACAACTTGAGGTACACCCTGGTCGGTCTGTTCGTGCTGCTGTTCGGCACGGGCCTGATCGGCGCCACCCTCTGGCTCTCCACCCAGTCTGAAGGCAGGCGTTACAACACCTATCTCGCCTATTCGGCGCAATCGGTGGCGGGGCTCAATGTGGGGTCGGACGTGAAATATCGTGGCGTCCAGGTGGGGAAGGTGCGGAACATATCGCTGGACCCGGTTGATCCGCAACGGGTGCGGCTGCGGCTGGATATCGAACAGGGGGTGCCGGTGACGCAGGAAACGACAGCCAGGCTGGCGCTGAAGGGTGTCACCGGTATCGCCTACTTGGAGCTCAGCGGTGGTAACCCGAACGCCCCCCCGCTGCAGCCGTCCGGTGGCTCGCCCTACCCGGTGATCATGGTCGGCCCATCGCGACTGGTGCGGATGGAAACGGCGATCACCAGCGTCCTCTCCGGCCTGCAGTCGGTGGCGGGCAATCTGGGGCAGCTGACCCAGCGTATGAACCAGGTATTGAGCGATGAGAACCAGAGCCGGCTGACCCGGCTGCTGGTGAACCTGGAGACATTTTCAGAGCTCCTGGCATCCAGCCGCAACCGGGATACAGTGGAACGGCTGCTGGCAAATGCCAGTCGCAGCAGCGACCGCCTGCCCGGGTTGCTCGCGCAGCTGGAGCAGGTGCTGGAGGAGAGCCGGCAGATGCTTCAGGCCCTCTCCCTGAATGCCCGCCGGCTGGGCGATGCGGTAGCGATGGGGCAGCAGGATGTCAGGGGCTTCCTGCGTGATACGGATGCCAGAGTGGACGTGCTCCTGGCGAGCCTGGGGCAGCTGATGGAGACGCTGCAGCGTATGGCCGATACCCTGGAGCAGGATCCGTCCCGGCTGCTGCGGGGCCTCCCGACCGTCCCACCCGGACCGGGAGAGTGAAGATGAAAAAAAGGGCGACCCGTTCTATCCACTGGGCGGTGGCAGCGACAGCCGGGGCGTTGCTGCTGAGTGGCTGTACTCTGCTGCCGGCACCCGATGGCGAGCGCTTGGTGGCAACCTACACCCTCTCCCCGCCAACGGAGACTCGGGCGGATGCCGGCGGAGTGAGTGGTAACGGTGTGCTGGCACTGTCGAAACCGGTTGCGGCACCGGGCTACGACGCAACCGACATGATCTACCTGGTGCGTCCCTATCAACTGCAGCGTTTTGCCGGCAGCCGCTGGGTTCGGCCCCCGGCGGAGATGCTGGCCCCGCTGTTGCTGCAGCGGCTGACGGCCGACGGTTATTACCGATCCCTGGTACCCGCCCATCTGTCCTCGATTGCCGACCAGCGTCTGGACGTCACCCTGCTCACCCTGCAGCAGGAGTTTTCAGAGGGTGCCAGCCAGATCCGCATCAGCCTGCGGGTGCAGCTGGTGGATCTGCGCCAGCGCCGGCTGCTGGCGAGCGCGACCTTCACCGAGCTGGAACCGGCACCCGGCAACGACCCCTATGGCGGGGTGGTGGCGGCCAATCGTGCCGTCGCGCGGATCCTCACGCAGGTGGCAGCGTTTTGCCGGGAGACAGAGGACAGAGGACAGAAGGTAGTCCCGCAAGGACGTAGGATGCGGTGAGCTTTGCGAACCGCATCGTTCGCGATCGATACGGTGCGCGCGGCTTACGCCGCACACACCGTACCTGGTTGAGAGAGTGAAGTAGGGTGTGCGCGGCGAAGCCGTGTGCGCCATGGATCTGGCTCCCGCACAGAGCGTGGGAGCCAGAGTTCTGGCAGGGGGCAGGCGCTGGAACTGAAAGGATGCAAAAAAGAGTTGACAGGAAGTTGGTAATATTAGAGAATACTGTCATTGGTTGCTTAGGCAGCCAATACTCCTCCATCCTCCTTTGGTGGTTTATTTAGGCGCACATCCTCTGTTGCGCCTATTTTTTTGCCTGAAAGAGTTGCAAACCTCTCCTCTGTCCGGTAACATTCGCGCTCTTTAATTTCAAGCGTTTTATTGAAACTCCTTTAGGAGCTGGTTCTGATGACGACTGTGAGTGCAAAACCCGCTGAGGTGCGCCGCGACTGGTACCTGATCGATGCCACCGACAAGACCCTGGGGCGTATCTCTAGCGAGATCGCACGGCGTCTGCGCGGGAAGCATAAGCCCGAATACACGCCGCACGTGGATACTGGTGACTACATCGTGGTGGTCAATGCCGAGAAGGTTCGGGTGACCGGCAACAAGATGCAGAACAAGATATACCACCATCACACCGGTTATATCGGAAACCTGAAGTCCATCAGCCTGGAAAAGCTGCTGGCGAAGGCGCCTGAGCGGGTGATCGAAGCCGCGGTCAAGGGCATGATGCCGAAGAACCCGCTGGGCCGGGCCATGTTCAAGAAGCTCAAGGTCTACGCCGGCCCGGAGCACAGGCACGCCGCCCAGCAGCCGCAACCGTTGGAACTCTGAATTTCCAGGGGTCTGTCGGATTCAGGCGATCGTAGCTTTTTCGCAGTGATCAGTGGATCCGACAGGCCCCAGGCCCAAGTCCTTATTTAGAACTGGAATATATATCAAAATGGCACAGACCCATACCTACGCCACCGGCCGTCGCAAGAGCTCGACCGCACGAGTTTTTCTGACCATCGGCAAGGGCAGCATCACCGTAAACAAGCGTCCCCTGGACGAGTACTTTGGCCGTGAGACCGCCCGCATGGTGGTGCGCCAGCCCCTGGAGCAGGCGGAGATGCTGGAGCGGGTGGACATCCGGGTGACCGTCGCCGGCGGTGGCACCAGCGGTCAGGCCGGCGCCATCCGTCACGGCATTGCCCGTGCCCTGGCAGAGTACGACGAGACCCTGCAGAGCACCATGCGCAAGGCCGGTTTCCTCACCCGCGACGCACGCGCCGTGGAGCGCAAGAAAGTCGGGCTGCACAAGGCGCGTAAGCGTCCTCAGTACTCAAAACGTTAAAATCAGGAAAAACGGGACCGAGGACCGAGGATAAAACGAAGGACCAAGGAACCTGGGTTACTAAAGGTTTCTGGGAAAAAACTGGTCAGGGAGGGCGCATGGATGCGTTGAAAGACCTGGAAGTATGGCGACGGGCTTGTCGCCTGGCGGTAGACGTTTATCGACTGGTTTCTGTCTGTCGGGATTACGGCTTTAGAGATCAATTAGGGCGCTCTGCTCTGTCGATCGCTTCCAACATTGCGGAAGGGTATGAGCGTGATTCAGCGAAGGACCGGGTTCATTTTCTCAGGACCGCCCGGGGGTCCTGCAGTGAGACCTGGACGCAGTTGTTGATTGGAGTCGAAGCCGGATTTCTTGAAAAAGCCACCGGGCTTGAGAAGTCAGAAGAGGTCAGGCAGATTTCGAAAATGGTTTTCGGGCTCATAGCCCATATCGAGAAAGAGGCTCGGTCCCCTCGGTCCTAGTACCTCGGCCCTCGGTCCTGCTTTTATTGGGGATTCGTCTAATGGCAGGACAGCGGACTCTGACTCCGTATGTGGAGGTTCGAATCCTCCATCCCCAGCCAACATCAAAACCCGCTCCAGCGGGTTTTTTCATTCGAAGCTGAAAATCAGATAAAGGCAGGACCAAGGACCAAGGACCAAGGACTTAAAAACAGGGCCGAGGACCCAGGAAAAACAGGACCCAGGAAAAGAAAAAACAAAGACAAAACTATTCTAAACGCGGGTCCTTGGTCCTGTTTTTATCCTCGGTCCTGTTTTTCCTGGGTCCTGGGCCCTGCTGTTATCCTGTTGCCCTGAAACAACCAGGCTCCGGGTGTTTCATTGGGTAACCGAGGGGTATTACCTAGTAATAATGGCCGGGTCAAAAAACCCCGTGATATTTTAAAGAGACTTCCCCAACAGACTGACTGACCAGAAAAACCCGGGGTGCAGCCGATCTATGCCCGACGGCCGTTTCATTTTTACAACAAACCATCCTTTTGTGGTTTTTTTCAAAAATATGTTGCAAAAAGGATTTCCTGGGACTATTATTCAGCCTGAATCGAGGTTTTCCTCCAACAACAGATCAAGCAGGAGTTCACAAATGAACAAAAAGCTTCTTACCGTCGCCATGGCAGCCGCCATCGCCGCACCGCTGGCCACCCCCACCGTGGTCAGCGCCGACACCACCGTCTATGGCCGTATCAACAACGCCCTGGCCTACCGTGACTATGGCCAAAATAACACCAATAACGACGGCCAGCTGGACGTCGAGTCCAACGCCTCCCGTTTTGGCTTCAAAGGTTCCGAGGACCTGGGTAACGGCCTGAAGGCGCTGTTCCAGATGGAATTTGCCGTCGATACCGCCAACGGCGTTGCCACCTCCGGTGGTGTCAATAACCGGCTCGGCTGGGTCGGCCTGAGCGGCGGCTGGGGCACGGCAGCCATCGGTCGTCAGTGGACACCTTACTATGGCGCCGTCAACAAGACCGATATCTTCCAGATGTCCGGCACGAACAGCTACACCTTGGCCCAAACGGCTAAGACCATAATCACCGGTGACTCGGATAGTGCAAACGACATCGACAACACCACCGGCCGTATCGGTGACACCGTCGCCTATGTCTCCCCCACCTTCTTCGGTGGCCTCTCCGCCAGCCTGGCGCTGGTGGCAGCCGCTGAGGACGATCTGCCCAACCTGAACAACGAAGCGATCGATGTCTACAACCCGGCGATCAACTGGAACAGCGGCGGTCTCAGCGTCGGTGCCTCCGCCTTGGTGTACCAGGGCGATGATGACAATGACGTGGGCTCAAAGAACGATTTTAATGAGTTTGACAACACCCAGTATGGTGTTTCCGCCAAGTACACCTACAACAAGATGTTCGCCATTATCGGTCAGTGGGAGAACTACGACGGCGACGATAATATGTATGCGGTCGGTGGTGAGTACTACTTCGGCAACAACACCCTGCGTGCTCTGTATGCCTACACCGATCTGGATGAGGACGGTTACCTCAGCCTGGGTGGGAATGCGACCCGTGATCTGGACGATGATTACAGCACCTACCAGGTGGAGCTGCAGCACAACTTCAGCAAGCGTACTCTGATGTATGTCTCCTACCTGAACTCTGATCTGATGGGCACCAGCACCGAAAACAGTGGGGCTGCTAACGAGAGAACCAACGATGAAGATGGTAGCAAGTTCGCTATTGGTCTCCGCCACGACTTCTGATTGCGTCTGACGTAACCCGTAGAAAGCAGTACCAGACGGGGCCTTCGGGCCCCGTTTCTTTTGGATAGAAAAAGATTTCTCGCGCAAAAATGCCCCTGCAGGATGCGCTGAGCCTGCGAACCGTATCTGTCGCAACCGAATTGAGCATTGCTGCCCCTGGCTCGACTCCATACCTGAAGCGCCAGGTTCATGCTATATTCTGCCTTTCCCGGCTATTCAGCGAAGATTTTCGGACAGAGAGGAACAACAGAATGAAAAAAACAGTCAACGGTCTGGCGGCCCTGATGCTGGGCATGGCAACGGTGATGCCGGTCCAGGCGGCCGATACCATCAAGCTCGGGGTGGCGGGTGCCCACAGCGGTGACCTCGCGTCCTACGGCCTGCCCAGCGTCAACGCCGCCAAGCTGGTGGTGGCTGAGATCAACGCCAGGGGCGGTATCGATGGCAAACAGGTGGAGTTGCTGATCGAGGACGATGTCTGTAAGCCGGAGGTGGCCACCAACACCGCCACCAAACTGGTCTCTGACGGGGTGGACGTGGTTTTGGGCCACATCTGCTCCGGCGCCACCAAGGCGGCCCTGCCGATCTACAAGAATGCCGGTGTCATCGTCATGTCCCCATCGGCCACCAACCCGGCCCTGACCCAGAGCGGCGACTATCCCAACTTCTTCCGCACCATCGCCTCCGATGATGCCCAGGCACGTGCCGAGGTGGATTTCGCCCTGGATACCCTGGGTGCCAAAAAGATCGCGGTGGTCCACGACAAGGGGGATTACGGCAAGGGTCTGGCGGAGTTCGCCCGTAAATTCATCGACGAGTCCGGCAAGGGCGAAGTGGTGCTGTATGAGGGAGTGACCCCGGGCGCAGTGGACTACTCGGCCATCGTGCAGAAGATCAAACGCGTCAAGGCGGATGCGGTGATCTTCGGCGGCTACCACCCGGAGGCCTCCAAGATTATCACCCAGATGCGCAAGAAGCGGCTCAAGATCTGGTTCATCTCGGACGACGGGGTAAAGGATGACACCTTCATCAAGGTGGCGGGCAAGTACGCCGAGGGCGTCTACGCCACCGGCCCCCGCGACACCTCCAGTAATCCGCTCTCCCAGGCCGCGGTTGCTGCGCACAAAAAGAGCTTTGACTCGGATCCGGGCGCCTTCTTCGAGAATGCCTACGCCGCCGCCCTGGCCCTGCTGAACGCCATCGACAATGCAGGCTCCACCGACATGGCGGCGGTCAAGAAGGCGCTGCAGAGCAACGACGTGGCCACCCCGCTGGGCGACATCCGCTTCGATGAGAAAGGGGATGCCGTGGGCGTCGGCTTCGCCATGTACCAGGTGAAAA
>JAUUYI010000346.1 GCA_030590525.1 Sedimenticola sp.
GCCCGCTGAAGCCCGGCCTGAGCCTCTGCCGATTCCGGCTGTAGCGCCAGAGCGATGTGGAATGCCTCGGCTGCCACTGCACCCTCCTGCGCCGTCAGCGCTGCCTGGCCTGCCTGCATCACGGTGGCAAAGCGTTCCGGCCGGGAGCGCTCCAGTTCATCCAGTGCCCGGGTGGCATCCTGATAGTGCCTCACCGCCTGCTCGAAATACCCCTGATCGAGAGCCACATCGCCCGCTTCTATCTGCACTGCCAACGCCTGGTACTCTGTCACGGCCCAGGTGCCAACATCGATTGCTTGCAACTCCGCCCGGCGGCGCATCACTCCCTCCATCGCCGCCTCGGCAGCCGCCTTCTGCTGCGGCAAAAGAGTGTGCTCCGCTACCGGCACGGGAGCAGGCGGCTCCCCCGGCTCTTGCCCGGCCACCACCGTCGGGTTGACTGCAGGGGGGAGGAGCAACACCACGGCCAGCAGCAGTGCCAGCAACAGCGCCGCGAGCAACCAGAGCCAGGGGAAAGCGCGGGAAGGGGGATCTTCCCTCCTGGGCCCTGACCCCGGGGGAGTCAGAGTGGGGACCGGCTGCCGGGTCATGGCCTTACCTCAATCCGGGACCGCAGCCAGCCCGGTCTCTGTGAGATGTATACGCTGCAGCAGCTTCCGCCACTTGGCGTACTGGCTCTCCGCCGAGCCGTTGAGGCGGTGGGTCTCGCCCTCCATCTCCACCACCATCGGGCTCGCCTCGGATTCGAACGAGGTGCTCAGCTCATCCAACGCATCGATATGGATCTGCTTCTCAGAATCCTTGTCGAAACCACTTTTGGCGACCAGGGCACCACCGATAATCATCAAATTGCGCAGGGAGTCGGTTCTGACCTGAATATTTCGGCCTCCCAACATACTGAGCGCAATCGCACCCACCACGGCACCGATACCCAGCACCTTGCGAGTCATTGCCTGACGCTCTATCTCGCGCAGGCTGGTCGCCTCTTCGGAACGGAATCTGCGCCAGTTGGCATAAGGTTCCCAAAGGTCCCGATAGTAGGCATCATAGTGCCCGTTGAGGGTGTCGACAAAGAGATAGTCACGCTCTCGAATGATCAGCACCCGCTGCAGCATAGGGTCATCCAGGGCCGGTAGCCGGCGGATCGTCCTGTGGTCCACCGCATCCTTGCCCAGATAGTCTGCGAACACGTCGGGGGCCATCTCCGCGGCAAAACTCAGCTCTGCCACCTGTCGGATCCTGATCAGAGTATTCGACGGCAACGATTGCTGCTGCCGGGCCAGATCGTTGGCGATGGCATTATAGACGTCCTGAAAGGCATCAAACCTGCCCCGGTCGATCCGGTCATACGCCTGCCCCTCCACCACCTGCCGGTACTCCTTGTCCAGCCACTGGCGACCGGTACTGTCCAGGGCGGTGACATGCAACTTCAGCTGTTCACCATCGGATGCCAGGACGCTGCCCCGGACCAGCAACTCCGCACTGGGGTGCTCCCCCTGGGGCAGCACCCGGACCGCCCCCCAAAGGGCGGTCTGCTGCAGTGTCTTCTTCAGGTGAACAGGAATGAAGCGTGCCTCTGCCTTGCGAATCTCCGGGGTGATCCCTCGAGCCATCTCCTCCTTGGTCGGCGTGGGACCTTCCTCGAATACCTCGATCCAGACATTCAGCAGGCGATCTTCCGGCAAATCATCCGCTGCCCTGTCCAGTGCCACTGACTCATCGATGTCGCCACGCTGCTCCAGGCCGGTGCAACCCGTAAGCAACAGACACAACGTAAACAGCAGATGCGGCAAAAGCCGGCCCGGGTTCGTTATGCACATCATCAGATCGACGCCTTGTAGCGTTTATATTCGTCCCAGAGCTTTCGGCGTAACGCCGGGTCCTGCTCTTTCATCGCAGCCTCTCGCAGCTGCCGGGCCACCACATCGTCACCCTTTCCGTCCGGGACATCCGCTGGCGGTACGTTGCCACCCTTGCCACTGCCTGAGCCCATTCCAGACCCGGATTTCCCAGCTCCTTTTCTCCTTTCAGTGGATTCCTCGCCGGTGGACGCCCCCTGCTCTGCCCCACCCTGCGCCGTGCTCTCCTCACCCTCTCCATCACCGCCAGCTTCGCCACCCTCCCCCTCCTGGCCCGAGCCGCCCTCATTGCCGTCGCTTCCACCACCACTGACGCCACCACTCCTCGGAGCACGAGAGGCGATCTTACGCTGCTCCGTCAGCAGCATCTCGTCGAACTCTCCCAGCCCATCCGCCAGCGCCGCATCCAGAGATGCAATCTCCTCTTGCGGGGTCTCCTCGCTGGCCGGGTCACCGGGCGGGCCCGCCGCCGCGTTCATGGCATCACAAGGTAACTGCTCCCTGTCCACACCGGGATAGCGATGCAGCACCTCCCGGCACTGCTCCGAGATGCGCAACCCCAGATCCCCCAGATAACGCTTGAACTCATGCTGCTGCCCCCGGGTCAGGCGCCCGCTGGCCATTAGCATCCGGTACTCACCCTGCATCCGCTCCCGGGCCGAGGCGGTAACGATCAACTCCTTTACCAGCGGTTCAGTCAACCAGGCTTCAGCAGTTGCATCGACTGCCACCGCGCTGAGAGTCGCCAACATTAGAAACTGCCATCGTTTGAGGGGAAACCACATCGATACACTGCCCGGAAAGCCACTTTACATCTGTTGATTCTAGCACGGCCGCC
>JAUUYI010000381.1 GCA_030590525.1 Sedimenticola sp.
GAATTTTGGTGACTGTTTCACCTATGCCTTGGCCAGATTTTCTGGTGAACCTCTATTATTCAAGGGCCACGACTTTTCCAAAACCGATCTGGATACGGTGCCTCTGGATTGAAAACAGGGGGGGTAAGTCTACGCTTGTCAAAAAGGGGACGCTATCCTTATTTGCAGATTTCCTGACCCAGCCATTGATAATCGAAGGGTTACAAGTTTTTCCTGAAATCTGATCTGAGACCGGAACGCTTGCAGGTTGGCGCTGAGCTGGCGAAGCCCAACACGGAAGTGGCACTGGAATGTTGGGCTTCGTTCCTCAGCACCAACCTACGCTAACCATTTTGCTATCAATGCATCTTCCGCGAGATCAAGCGATCTGAAGCTACGGTTTTTCATCGATGCGGTCGAAGTAGCGGGCCCGGTAGAGCAGACGCTCCCGGGTGCCATTCTCGAAGCGGCCGCGGGTGTGCAGCACGTTGTTGCAGATCAACCCCTGGCCCGACTGCAGGGTGCCCTCGAAGTGGTAGGGGGAGGGCTGACCCAGCAGCTCTTTCAGCACAGCGACCGCCTCCCGGGTGAGGGGGTCGTCCCGCCACTCGATGCTGCGGCTGCGATCGGTGTAGCGCATGTGCAGGCGACCACCGGAGAAGAGCATGAATACCGGGCCGCTGCGGGCTGGGCGCAGCTCCTTCCCGTCCACGATATTGGCCGGGATGGTCATCGCCTGCGGGTGCATCAGCGCCTGGATATAGGCTGGATTGCGCTCCCGCAACTGCAGGAACAGGATCTCATGGTCCAGCAGCTGGTTGCCTCCCCCCACCGCCGCTGGTCGGACACAGTGCAGTATCAAGGCGTGGATCTGGTGATCCAGCGGGTTGTAATAGCCGTCGGTGTGCCAGGCGATGGGGCGGGTGGTGTAGGGGATATAGCCCTGGTGCAGGGCATCGGGATGAACTGACAGGGAGCTGATGGCGTCATCGTCGGCGCACATGTTGTGATCCAGCCGCTCCAGGCCGAGCTGGCGCCCCAGGCCACGAATCAGACCCTTGTCCGGATCATCCCCGGTGGCGCTGGCATAGATAGCCATGCCACTCTTGTCGACCCGCTGCAGTATCGCCCGGTGCTCGGCGGCTGTCAGCGTCAGCGGGTTACTGATCTCCACCATCAGTTCGTCCAGCGATCGGGGGTAGCCGTCGAGCTTCCGGTCGCGCCACGCCATGTAAGCGGCATCGTTTGCGGGAAGGAAAGGGGAATCCTGAGGTTGCATAGAGTTAGCCTTGTGATTGGATCAGCCGACTTTGTCCAGTACCCGGCGACGGAACTTGACGCCACGCTCGCGGGCAAGGCGCTCACAGGCGGCGATGTCCACCCCCTCCAGACCGTCGATGGCGGTGGCGGTGGTGTCTTCAATAGAGTCTGGTGCCAGTGCCAGGAACGCCAGCATATCCTCGAACGAGCCTTTCAACTCGGGGGCGCAGTGGTGGTTGTAGACCTCGGCGTTCTGGGCGTTCATGGAGACCGAGAGGCTGTCCACCACCCGGGCGATCTCCGGCAGTACGTTGCGTTTGTGAACCCGATTGGCCAGGCCATCGGTATTTACCCTGACCCGCCCGCCATGCGCCTTGATGTGCTCCGCCACCTCCAGCAGCACCTTGAGCCGCAGGGTCGGCTCACCAAAGCCGCAGAACACCACCTCGGCGTACTTAGAGGGGTCGTCGATGGTGGCGATGATCTCCTCCACCTCGGGCCGGTGGTCCAGGGTGAGGTCAAAGTCGTGGACCTTGGGGACGCCCTGGGTCTTCGGGCAGAAGGTGCAGACGAGGGTGCAGCGGTCGGTGATGTTGAGATAGAGGCGATCGCCGATCACATAGCTGAGTTGCTGGTTTGCCAAAGGATACCTGCGGGTCGGGGTTGAACGGGTTGCTGACTATACTCCTAACCCGGCAGCGCCGGAACCAAATAGTAGGGTGGGCACAAACAACGTGCCCACCCTACGGAGATTTCTTTGTATTTCTGTTCAAGATTTCAGTGGTAAGGTACTAACGCGGCACA
>JAUUYI010000245.1 GCA_030590525.1 Sedimenticola sp.
ACGATTCAGGTAGGGGCGGCTTCAGCCGCCCAATACTTTGTCGGTTTCAGCGGCCTGAACGGCCAAGCCATCTGAGATCCGTAAACCCTCGGTGCTGAAGCCGCCCCTCCGAGGTGGCAACAGCCTGAGCAGCTAAGCCATCTGCAATTCAGGTAGGGGCAGCTTTAGCCGCCCAGTTCTTTGTCGGTTTCAGCGGCCTAAACGACCAAGCCATCTGTGATCCGCAAACCCTTGGCGGCTGAAGCCGCCCCTACGAGACTTCAACAGCCTAAACGGCTAAGTGTCCTTATCAAACACTTTCATAAGAAAAATACCGCCACTCAGATCCCCAGGTAACGGGATTTGAGTGTCGGGTCTCTGGCCAGCGCCCCGCTGTCGCCAGACCAGACCACCTGCCCCCGCTCCATGATGTAGTGGCGGTCTGCGATCTGCATCAGCGCATCCAGGTTCTTGTCGATCACCAGTATCGACTCCCCCCGCGCTTTTAAAAGCCTCAGGCCATCCCAGATCTCTTCCCGGACCATCGGCGCCAGCCCCTCGGTCGCCTCATCCAGGATCAACAGCTTCGGGTTGGTCATCAGCGCCCGGGCGATGGCCAGCATCTGCTGTTCCCCACCGGACAGCTGGTTACCGTAGTGATCGCGCCGATCGGCCAGGCGCGGAAAGATAGAGAAGACCCGCTCCAGGGTGTAGGGGTCATGGGTTTCAAAGCGGTTGGCAGCCGTGACCAGCAGGTTCTCCAGCAGTGTCAGGTTGGGGAAGATCTGGCGACCTTCCGGGACCAGCCCGAAGCCCAGCCGGGCGACGGCGTAACTGGGCAGTTCCCGAATCTCCCTCCCTTCGAACTGTATGCTGCCCCGGGCAGCCGGGGTCATTCCCATGATAGAACGCACAGTGGTGGTCTTGCCCATGCCATTGCGGCCCAGCAGGGTGACCACTTCACCTTCGTTCAGTGCCATATCAACACCGAACAGTGCCTGACTGGAACCGTAAAAGCTCTCCACACCCCGTAACAGCAGCATCACTCCCCTCCCCCGAGGTATGCGCGCTGCACCTCCGGATTGGACCGAATCTCTGCCGGTGTTCCGGTGGCGATCACCGCACCATAGACCAGCACCGTTATCCGGTCGGCCAGGGCAAAGATCACATCCATATCATGCTCCACCAGCAGGATCGTAAGGGTGCCCTTGAGTGTCAGTATCAATTCGGACAGCCTCGCGGTACCCCCTGGCCCCATGCCGGCCATCGGCTCGTCCAGCAGCAGCAGTTTGGGCTTTCCGGCCAGGGCCATACCCACTTCGAGTTGCCGCTTCTCACCATGTGAGAGGCTCCCGGCCAGTTCCCCCGCTCTCCCCTCCAGCCCCACCTCCTGCAGTGCGGCATGGGTGGGGCCGACCAATCGGGGATCCCGGTCCGCTCTGGCCCAGAAGCGAAAGCTGTGTCCCTGATGCGCCTGGATTGCCAGTGCCAGGTTCTGTCTCACTGTCAATCGATCGAAGATGGAAGTGATCTGGAACGAGCGGGTGAGCCCCAGTCGGGCGCGCCGATGCTCGCTCAGTCGGGTGATATCCCGATTGTCGAACAAGAGCGTACCACTGTCCGGCTCGAGCTCACCGCTGAGCTGATTGATCAGCGTGGTCTTCCCGGCACCATTCGGCCCGATCAGTGCGTGGATCTCACCCTGCTGCACGGAAAAGGTGATATCCCTGCTGGCATTCAGTGCGCCAAAACATTTGTTCAGGCAGGCAACTTGAAGCAGATCCTCACTCACCCGGCTTCCTCCGGCCGACGAGCAGCCCATAGAGCCCACCCCGGGCGAATAAAACCACCAGTATCAGGAAGGGGCCCAGCCATACCATGGGGTACTCGGTGAACGACGCAAGAAACTCTTCCAGCAACAGTAACACCACAGCCCCGAGAACCGGCCCGAACAGGGTCCCGAGACCGCCCAGCAGAACCATCACCAGGATCTCCCCGGAGCGGGTCCAGTGCATCAGCCCCGGACTCACATATTCGCTCTGATTGGCGATCAGTGCCCCCGCCAGGCCGGCCCCCGCACCGGCAATCACGAAGCAGGCGAGTTTGTAACGAAAGGTGGGAAAGCCCAGTGCCAGCATACGCCGCTCATTCTCCCTTATGCCCTGAATCACCTGTCCAAAGCGGGAGTTCACCAGCCGCTGGGAGAGAAAGAGAAACAGCAACAGGAAACCAAGGCAGAGGTAGTAGAACTGGGTATCGTCACTCAGATCCAGTCCCGGCAGCTGATTTCTGGCGTAGAGACTCAAGCCATCTTCACCACCGTAGATCTCCAGTGAGACAAAAAAGAAAAAGAGCATCTGGGCAAACGCCAGCGTGATCATGATGAAGTGCATGCCCCGGGTACGCAGGCTGAAAAAGCCAATGATGGCAGCGAACAGGGCAGACACGAGCACTGCCGCCGGAAACACGATCAATGCACTCTCCGACCCCTCCAGCAACAGCGGCCAGGTGAGAAGCGGGACCGATTCAACGCTGTGCCACGCCAGGATTCCCACCACATAGGCACCGATACCGAAGAAAGCGGCGTGCCCCAGGCTCACCATACCCCCATAACCGATGATCAGATCGAGACTGACGGCAGCCAGCGCATAGATGAGGAGTCGACTGAACAGTGACACCAGGTAGGAATCACCGAAGAAGCCGCTCACGGGTGGCAGCAGCAGCAACAGGATAAATCCTGCAAAGAGGGTCAGGCGGGTGCGATTGAGGTAGTTCGACATCGACTATCCCTCCCGGTACTCCAACAAGGTTATATTGATGGGCTCAGAGCCCCCCAAATGTGCCCAGGCAAGGCGCCGTCCGCAGGCAATGGTTTGCTCCCTTGTCAAGGACGGCAACGCCGCATGGGCACATTTGGGGGGCTCCCTTCGGGCGCACCTGGAAGGGGTCATCCACGGCGTTGCGTCTCTTGGAAAGGGCGGGCCATTCCCTGCGAGACGCGTCTTGTGGCTAACCCCTTCCAGGCACGCTGAGCTCATCAATATAACCTTGTTGGAGTACTAGGATGGGAACAGGCCCCGGGGACGCCACACCAGGACCACTGCCATCAGCAGGTAGACGGACATGGAGGCGACGGATGTCCCCACCCCGTCCGCAGTTGCCACCGGAAGAAACAGCCGCAACAGAACCGGTAGATAGACCCGCCCCAGCGTATCCACCATCCCCACCAGCAGGGCCGCCGCAAGTGCGCCGCGCAGAGAGCCGATGCCACCGATCACGATCACCACGAAGGTGAGAATCATGATGCCCTCCCCCATGCCCGCCTCCACCGCCAGGATGGGGCCGGCCATCACGCCGGCAAGTCCGGCCAGCAGAGTCCCGAGCCCGAACACCAGGGTGTAAAGGACCCGGATATTCACCCCCAGGGCGGCAACCATCTCCCGGTTACTGGCACCGGCACGGATCTGCATCCCAAGCCGGGTGCGCGCGAACAGCAGGTAGAGAAAGAGCCCCACACCGATTCCCGTGCCGATGACTGCCAGGCGATACAGGGGATAGGGTGCGCCGGGAATCAGTTCTATCGTCCCGGACAACCAGTCCGGGACATTCATATACAGGGGCTGGCGGCCCCAGATCATGCGGGTCAGCTCATTGAAAAAGAGGATCAGGCCGAAGGTGGCCAGCACCTGATCCAGATGGTCCCGGCGGTAGAGCCGGCGCAGGACCAGCAACTCGACCAGCATACCGATCAGGGCCGCCGCAGGCAGGGCCGCCAGCAGACCGAGCAGGAAACTCCCGGTGTAGCGGACCACAGTGGCGGCCACATAGGCCCCTATCATATAAAAAGAGCCGTGGGCCAGATTGATCACCCGCATGATCCCGAATACCAGGGTCAGCCCGGCGGACATGAGAAACAGGGTGACCCCGAGCTGCAGCCCGTTCAGCAGTTGTTCGATGAGCAGATACACGATGGGTTGTAACCGTTCTCGGGGTCAGGAGATATTTAACTCAAGTTTCGGAGTTCATTGCTGTCAGCATAAATGTAGGGTCGAATTTATTCGACCACCGAATCGGCCGAATGAATTCGGCCCTACAACGGTAATCTATCCAATTGATCAGGGAACAGGCGAT
>JAUUYI010000369.1 GCA_030590525.1 Sedimenticola sp.
CGATGGTGGGGATGATGACACTCAATCGTGGTTTGGCTGGCAGGGTCATCTGGGGGGTAAACAGGGTCTCTCAGTGGGCGTTTAGGGCTCGCGAAATAATAAACGGCTCTTCCCTGATTGAGTGGGTAAATCAACATTCTTGGCAAAACGCATTCCAACTGTCAACAAAAATGCGGGTTAGAGAACCGCAGTGTTACAACGGATGTCACTGCCTTCGGTCCAGCCGTCGGTAGCCGATTGCCTCGCTGAGATGGGATGACCGGATGGTGTCTGCTCGTTCCAGGTCGGCGATGGTTCTCGCCAATCGCAGGATGCGGTGGTAGGCGCGGGCAGAGAGCCCCAGTTGCTCCATGGCCCGAAACAGCAGTTCCTGTGAATCTTTCCCAAGCCGGCACTGCTGCTCCAGGTTTTTACCCTGCAGCAGGCTGTTGCTGCAGCCGTTACGCCCCATTTGCACTTCTCGACAGGCCGCCACCCGCTGGCGCACGTCGCCGCTGCACTCTTCCGCAGGGTTGCCCTCACTGGAGAGCAGTTGCGGTTTCATCCGCAGGACGTCGATATGCATGTCGATCCGGTCCAGCAGAGGGCCGGAGATCCGGGACCGGTAGCGCGCTATCTGGTCTTCGCTGCAGCGGCAGGGCCTGACGTTGTCATCCCCCAGGTGACCGCAGGGGCAGGGGTTCATGGCCGACACCAGCTGAAAGCGAGCCGGGAAGTCTGCCTGGCGGGCGGCACGAGAGATGGTGATCCGGCCGCTCTCCAGGGGTTCGCGCAGTACCTCCAGTACCCGCCGGTCGAATTCGGGAAGCTCATCCAGGAACAATACGCCATTGTGGGCTAACGAGATCTCACCCGGAAGAGGATTGCTGCCCCCCCCGGCCAGGGCAACGCCGGAAGCGGTGTGGTGAGGGCAGCGGAAGGGGCGCCGCATCCACTCCTCCCGGCGGAATCCCTGGTTGCTGATGGAGAGCACAGCTGCCGTCTCCAGGGCCTCCCGTTCTGTCATGGATGGCAGAATGCCGGGAAGACGGCATGCCAGCATCGATTTACCGGAGCCTGGAGGGCCGACCATCAGCAGGCTGTGATTGCCGGCGGCCGCGATCTCCAGCGCACGCTTGGCATGAGGTTGCCCCTTTACCTCTGAAAGGTCAGGGAGTTCTTTGTTGGGGGAGGCAGACTCCGGACCACGTTGGTAGGTGGGGATTCGTTCACCCTGTAGCAGGTGGTCGCACACATCCAGTAGGTGGGCGGCGGGGTGGATATCCAGCCCATTCACCAGTGCAGCTTCAGCTGCGTTGGCGTGTGGCAGTATCAGAGATCGGCCGGCATCCCGTGTGGCCAGTGCCACCGGCAGCACCCCTCTGACGGGGCGCAGTTCGCCGGAGAGTGCCAGCTCTCCGATGAACTCGAAGCGGCTGAGCACCGCTTCAGGTATCTGGCCGGATGCAGCCAGTATACCCAGGGCGATGGGCAGGTCGAAACGTCCTCCCTCCTTGGGGAGATCAGCCGGGGCCAGGTTGATGGTGATGCGCCTGGCCGGAAATTCAAAGCGGGAGTTGAGCAGGGCACCGCGCACCCGTTCCCGACTCTCGCGGACCGCCAGTTCGGGGAGTCCGACGATAGCGAGCGCCGGCAAGCCGCCGGAGAGATGGAGTTCGACAGTGACCAGCGGGGCATCTACGCCGTTGCGGGCGCGACTGTAGAGTACGGCAAGAGACATGGGCACCTTCCTTGGTGTTGGTGTGTATCACTACTGTTTCGCGAGCCCTTACCCCCCTGGTTTTTTACCGGCCTGTTCCCGTTCGGTGACGAGTTTTTCCAGCCGTTCCAGTTTTTCCCGGGTGCGGGCGAGCACCCCGCTCTGTACATCAAACTCTTCCCTGGTCACCAGGTCAAGGTGGGAGAGTCCGCTCTCCAGGGCCGAGCGAAGGTTTTTCTGGAGGTCCTGTTGTAACAGCTGAATGCTGCCGGGCAGGCTCCCCGCGACCCGTTTGGCCAGGTCGTCTAACAGCTTGGGATCGATCATATCGGCACCATAGCGGCGCGGGCGGCGGTTGTCCAGTGGATGCATTGCCCCAAAGTGGTGCGTCACTATGGTGCGGTCAGCTCGCAGTTGTCTAATTTGGTGCAGGAAATCAGTTTTTTGTGTGTGATGTGGGGGGGTATTACCATGAAAATAAAGAATAAACTGTTTTTGGTATAAGATCTGCATAATCTGGTTTCAAGTAGACCGTACTTCAGGTTCATCATGGTTTTTTAACCGCATAGAAGTTTAGTAACGATCGTGAATGAGGAGAATTAAGGTAATGAAACTGGTAACAGCAATCATCAAGCCTTTTAAGCTGGATGATGTGCGAGAGGCGCTCTCTGAAATAGGCACCTCCGGCATC
>JAUUYI010000065.1 GCA_030590525.1 Sedimenticola sp.
TAAGTAACCATGAAAAACAGACACTACACCCCTGCCGACCGGGTGTTGCTGGGGTTCGATCAGGCCCTGCGGACCCTGTTCGGCAAACCCAGAGTAACCGAGCGGCCGGACCCGGCGGATGATCTGTCCGAGGGTGAACTGGACAATGAACGGCGGGAGAGGACCGCCCGGATGATGCGTATCAACCATACCGGAGAAGTATGTGCCCAGGCGCTCTACCAGGGTCAGGCACTGACGGCAAAGCTGCCTGAGGTGCGTGACAAGATGGAGCGTGCAGCGCAGGAGGAGAATGACCACCTGGCATGGTGCGATCGGCGTCTGCGGGACTTAGGCAGCCACAGGAGCCTTCTCAATCCGGCCTGGTACCTGGGCTCCTTTACCATCGGTGCCGCCGCCGGCCTGGCCGGGGACAAATGGAGCCTGGGCTTCGTGGCCGAGACCGAGCACCAGGTGGTAAAACACCTGGAGCAGCATCTGCACCAGATACCACCGGAGGACCGGCGAAGCCGGGCCATCCTGGAGCAGATGAAAGAGGATGAACAACAGCATGCCACCCAGGCACTGGAGGGGGGCGGCGCACCCCTGCCGGGGCCGATCAAACTGGCAATGAAGCTCGCATCGAAGGTAATGACGAAAACCGTCTATTGGATCTAGATAGGTACTAACTCGAAATCGTGGCTGATCTCGACCGTCTCGGCCAGCATGATTGAGGCGGAACAGTATTTTTCTGCGCTCAGGGCAATTGCCCGCTCCAGCACCTTCTCCGTCAACCCCGGTCCGGAGACGATAAAATGAATGTGGATCCGAGTGAACACCTTGGGATCGGTCTCAGCACGCCAGGCCTCCAATTCCACTTCACAACGGTCCACGCGGTGCCGCCCTTTGCGCAGGATATGGACCACGTCGAACTGGGTGCAGCCGCCGAGCCCCAGCAGCAGCATCTCCATCGGCCTGACCCCCAGATTGCGCCCACCATGCGCCGGCGGGCCATCCATCACCACTGCATGACCACTGCCTGACTCAGCCACCATCAGGCTCTCTTCCACCCATTTGACCCGTGCTTTCATCACATCCCCGCAAGTTTTATCTCGGCGGCAGATTAACACAATTCGACAACCAGCCAGTCCTTGCCTAGAATCTATAACTGCCAGAAACTCCAGGCACTAGAGAGCAGACAGATGAGCATCATAAAACTCCCGGTACCAGAACCCGATTTTCTACAGCCCTTCCTGTCTCTCTGTCACCGCCGGCGCTATCCAGCCAAGACCGATATCATCCACCCGGGCGACCCGGCAGATATCCTGTTCTATCTGGTGGAGGGCTCGGTCACCATCCTCATCGAAGATGAGGAGGGAAAAGAGATCATTCTCACCTACCTCAACAAGGGTGAATTCATCGGTGAGATGGGGTTGTTCATCCCTCAGGCCAACCGTAGCGTACTGGTCAGGACCCGCAGTGAATGCTTGCTGGCCGAGATCAGCTACAACCGCCTGGAGCAGTTATTCAAAACCGACCTGAAGCAGTACACCAAGGATATTCTCTACGCCTTTGGAGCCCAACTCACCCAGCGACTGCTGCATACAAGCCTCAAGGTGGGCCACCTGGCATTCCTGGATGTGACTGGACGGATTGCAGGTACCCTGCTGGAGCTGTGCAAACAGCCGGATGCGGTAACCCACCCGGATGGGATGCAGATCCGCATCACCCGACAGGAGATCGGCCGTATCGTCGGCTGCTCCCGGGAGATGGCGGGGCGGGTGTTGAAGAACATGGAGGAGCAAGGGCTGGTCTATGTCAAGGGGAAGACCATCGTGGTGTTCGGCACCCGTTGACTCGCGGACCTCACTCCACCTTGAACGATTGCCGAAGATCGTCTTCGGTAGCGAATTCCCGATCGGGCCCGGCCGAGGTCAGGATAAATCGCTTCTCTTCCGCCTGGTAGCCCATCCTTGTTCCCCAGCCATCCTGCAATTCAGCCTCCGTGAGCTGGAGATCCTGATGCGTCCGCTCCAGGGTTGCCTGATAGGGGTCAAATCCACCCCCGTACTGAACCATCCACACCCGGACCTGACGACCCAGCTTTTGCATCCGCTCGCGGGTCCTGCTCTCTGGCGGCGGGGGGAGTTTTGGTTTGACCTTCTCCTCGAGTGGTGCTTTTCCGGGGATCGGGCTCTCCCCGGGGGAGAGCAGCTGGATACCACCCCAGCTGATAATCCCCGATAGCAACAGCGCAGCTGCGATCCACTGACGGCGCCTGAAACGCCGATTTGCAGGAACTACGGAGCGCGTCTCCGCCTTTAGCTCCACACGCGGGTTCCAGACCGGTGCAGCGGCAGCCGACGCATCGCGGGTCACTGTATTCATCGAACCGGTCGTCTTTGGATCCCTGCTGGGCGCCCCAACCACTGGCACCATCTCCGACTCCACGCCGACCGTCGCACTCCCCCCATCACCGGCTGCCGTTTCTGCTCCAGATCCTGCCGCCACCGAGGCCGGTGGATTCAAGGATTCGATCATGCAACCGGCACCACAGGCGATCACTTTGCCCTGCAGATGCTCGACTTTTTTCCGGTTCAGTGCCACCCGGATGCGTGAAGCGTTCCCTTGCAGCATGGAACTGGCCTGCGATCTGGAGAGCCGCAGCAGGTGTGACAACTCTTCCACCACGTCTTCCCACTCAAAGCCATACATCAGGGTGCCGGTCAGCACCAGATAGAATCTCTCCGACGCCTGCGCTGCCGGCATCTCCCCGCCACTACCAACATCGTCTTGCTCAGATAGCGATTTCATTGCCCTACCATATTCCATCTCAACGACTACCTCACACCAGGAAACAGCGTTTCGTAATCACAACTGCAATCTTTTCCCCACAGGTATAATCGCCACCTGCACGAACTATCCGCCTACGAAACTGATGGGCGAATGGAGAATTTCAGGATAAGATTGTAAGCGGCCAAAGCGACGATATATTTAGTTTCCGTCCATAAACAGCGTCGTGACGAGGGCGGTTCAGGTGCGTGAGATTTCGACCCCAGGATATAGGCGTTTGGTCATTCCAAATAACGCTATCCTGGGGTCGAAAGATTACGTGCCTGAAGCGGTCGCAGTAGACGCCTGTTTATGGACGGAAACTATTTAGCCCTCATGACCATAAAGCCACCCAAATCCCTGCTGCGTAAAGTCGGCCGTGCCATCGCCGCATTCGACATGATCCGGGAGGATGACAGGATTCTGCTTGGCGTCTCGGGCGGGAAAGACTCCCTCTCACTGCTGCAGATCCTGCGGCACCTGCGCGGCTACGCACCGGTTCGTTTCGAACTGGGGGTTATTACCGTCGACCCCGAAGTCGAAGGCTTCGATCCTGCCGCCCTCAAACCCTATTACGACGAACTCGGCATCCGCTATCACTACCGTCGGCAACCGATTATGGAACAGGCGCGTCAGCACATGGATGGAGACTCGTTCTGTGCCTACTGCGCACGGATGAAACGGGGCATCATGTACACCACCTGTCGTGAGCGGGGCTACAACGTGCTGGCCCTGGCCCAGCACCTGGACGACCTGGCGGAGAGTCTGCTGATGTCCCTGTTCCACGGCGGCCAGATGCGTACGATGAAGGCACACTATGTCAACGATGCAGGGGACCTGCGCATCATTCGCCCCCTGGTCTATTGCCGGGAGGCCCAGACCGCCGACTTCGCCACCCGGGCAGCGCTGCCGGTCGTCCCGGACAGCTGCCCCGCGTGCTTCTCTACCCCCACCCAGCGGGAGCACATGAAGCAACTGCTGGCCCGGGAGGAACGCAACAACACGCATCTGTTCCCCAACCTGCTGCACGCCATGCGGCCGCTGATGGATGGACTCCGGAAAAAATAATCAGGGGGGGATGATTGATCTGGGTCATGTTATATACATAATAAATTAAAGGTTATGTAGGAAATGCGCTATAACTGGCAGACATTTCTGTGGAGAGAGGCTTCAGGATGGACCAGAGATGACCCCGATCAAAGCACTGCTGATGGCACTGCTCCTTGGTGCCTCGGCATATTGTTGTGCCGATTCTCGCTCGCTCGATAGCGGCAAGCTGTTCGGCCATAATGCACCCCAGTGGGGTAACGTCCATCTGGGCATGTCGCCTGACCACTATGGCAAGGTATCCCGGGACAATATGCGAACCCTGAAAAAGAGTGCCCAGCACCTTATCAGCGGTGGCCTGACCACCCTGGGCATCCCCAAGGGAGGGATGGCCCTGACCGGCGCCGCCATTGGGCTGGCAACCAACAGTTTGAAGTTCAACCTCGATAAGGAGAAAAGACTGAGGCTGGATTTCAACAATGTGACCAGTGGAAAACGGGGGGTCTATCTGAATTTTAATCTGGACTGGTAACACACCTCTTCCAGGGGGCTGCGGCCACCCTCTCCCCCTCCTCCGTCCGCATAGAGTTCCGGAGAGGGATGACTGACCACCCGCTCTGGGAGTTGTTCATCAGTGCCCTCATCTCCTCCACGCTGTTGCCAGGAGGTTCTGAGGCGCTGCTGATCTACCACGCCGTCCAGCAGATCGAGCCGCCCATCCTGCTCCTCATTGTCGCCACCACCGGCAACAGCCTGGGAGGGATGCTGAGTTGGGGCATGGGGCGATGGCTGGTGTGGCGTTTCCCGGCACGGCAGTTGGAGCAGAAACATCAGACCGCCATTGAGAGGTTTCAGCACTGGGGAAGCCCGGCCCTGCTCTTCTCCTGGCTGCCCATTATCGGTGACCCACTCTGTCTGGCTGCTGGCTGGTTGAAAACACACTGGCTACCCGCCCTGCTCTTCATTGTCATCGGCAAGGCATTGCGTTATTACATCCTTATCCGGTTTACCACCTGACTGCTGTGCGCTCGTCACGCCCCTGATTCAGTACCAGCACCCCGCTGATGCCTGCCTGGTTTGCCGACGCGGGGATGATATGAATTACGCTGGAAAAGCACTCTGACGAATCGACCAGCGGTGGTATAGTACGCCTCCTGATTCATCCGGAACGCAGCCCCCGAGACAGCACAGCCATGGCTTTGAACGAAGAGATAAAGAGGATTGTCGATTTTTCCAAAGGAAACGGTCTGGTCACCGCCATCGCCCAGGACGCCACCACCGGTGAGATTCTGATGGTGGCGAATATGAACGAAGAGTCCCTGGCCCAGACCCTGGAACTGGGTGAAGCCGTCTACTGGAGCCGTTCCCGCCAGAAGCTGTGGCACAAAGGCGAGGAGAGCGGCAACGTGCAGATTGTCAAAGAGATCTTCCTCGACTGTGACGGCGATGCGGTACTGATGAAAATCGACCAGATCGGCGATGCCGCCTGCCATACCGGCAAACGCAGCTGCTTTTTCCGCAAGCTGGAAAACGGCAGCCTGACCGATGTAGGTATCCAGGTCTTCGACCCGAAAGAGGTGTATAAAAAATGACCGCAGAAGAGACTCAGCTGCGTATCGGCATCCCCAAGGGCAGCCTCCAGGAAACCACCCGGAAGCTCTTCTCCCTGGCCGGTTTCAACCTGCGCATATTGGGGCGCTCCTACTACCCGGAGATCGATGACCCGGAGATTCAGTGCATCCTGATCCGCCCGCAGGAGATGGCCCGCTACGTGGAGCAGGGGGTGCTCGATTGCGCCATTACCGGACTGGACTGGATTCTGGAGACCGGCGCCGACGTGGCAGAACTGGCCGACCTGAAGGCGCCCTGGCCCAACTACGGCACGGTGCGCTGGGTCATGGCATCGAAAGAGGGCTCGCCCTTTGACACGGTAAAAGACCTGGAAGGGATGCGCATCGCCACCGAGGCGGTAGGCATGACCGAGCGCTTTCTGAAGGAACATGGCGTCAGTGCCGACATGGAGTTTTCCTGGGGCGCCACCGAGGTGAAACCGCCGATCCTGGCGGATGCCATCGTGGACGTATCAGAGACCGGATCCAGCCTGCGGGCAAATGCGCTCAAGATCATGCATGTGGTGCTGGAGAGTACACCACGTTTCATCGCCAATCACGCCGCGCTCGAGAATGAATGGAAAGCGCCCAAGATCGACCGGCTGCTGATGCTCCTGAAAGGGGCCATCGCCGCCTCCACGCGTGTCACTCTCGCCATGAATGTACCGAAAGCACAGATCGATAGCGTAGTTTCGCTGCTTCCCGCCCTGTGTACCCCCACCGTCTCCACCCTGGCGGATGAAAACTGGGTGGATATCAGTACCGTGGTGGAGGAAAAACTGGTGCGGGAGCTGATACCCATACTCTACCGGACCGGTGCCCGAGGGATTATCGAGATACCGATCAACAAGATCATCGAGTAACAGAACCCCCGGAGGCCCTCAAATCGTTAAACCCAATACCTCAATGGTGAGATACCAACCGCATCGATAACCGCCGGTGCGGCCGTGACTCCCGATGTGTTCAAAACTTCTGTTCCGGAGGCTGGGCCGGGCCAGCTAATCCAGCGCCGGACCGAGCACGAACTCCACCGTCTGGAAACCCTGCCCCTCCAGGGCCTCTTCGATCTCTGCCCAACTGTAGTCCGAGTTGGCCTCTTCCACGCTGGAAATCACCCCGGTGGCGTGACGATAGGCTTCCTGAGGCTCAACATCCTCGGGAATCGTCACCACACGCAGTTTGCCGGCATCGCAGGCGGGCAGTACCATCAGTCTTGAACTCATCTTAATCCCTCATTCGCATCGGCTCGATCCGCCTTGCTGGCAAAACGATACCCCTATGCCGGCCGCAATGGCAACTTCTGGTCGGCAGTTCGATTCCCATAGTAGTCCAAGTTACCCCTTGCTTCCATATCGCTTGTCCTGACCCATTGAAATGACTATGCTCCCGACAGTTTTCATATACGGAGCAGAGCACTATGTCGGAGTCAGAACAGCGCGTAATCTTCATCTTTCCTGGTCAGGGTTCCCAGTACCCGGGCATCGGCAGCGATCTCTGTGCTGAATTCGGATCGGCACGGCATGTCTATGAGCAGGCCAGCGACGTGCTGGGCTATGACATCGCGAAACTCTCATTCGACGACCCGGACGACAGGATCAATCTCACCCGTTACACCCAGCCGGTGCTGCTGACGCATCATATCGCCTGCCTCACCATATACCAGGAACTGGCGGAGACCCCGCTGCAGCCGGTGGCCGCCGCCGGCCACAGCCTGGGCGAGTACAGCGCCCTGGTTGCCGCCGGGGCGCTGAGTTTCGCGGATGCACTGAGGCTGGTAGCCAAGCGGGGTGAGTTGATGGGCACCCATGGTGAGGGGGAGATGACGGCCCTGACCGTGGACCTGGAGACCGCCCGCCCCCTCTCTGACAAGCATTTCTGCGGCATTGCCGGGCTCAACCTGCCCGATCAGACCGTGGTCGGAGGTGCCTCAGCCGATCTGGATGCGCTGGAGGCGGAGATGGCGCAACTGCACCCCAGGAAACGCGCCATCCGGCTCAAGACCGAAGGCGCCTTCCATACCTATTATATGGTGAGCGCCGCCCGCCATTTCCGGGAGGAGCTGAACCGGGTAATCATCGGCCAGCCGGGGCTGCGAGTGCTCTCCAACTACACCGGCGATTTCCATGGGGAGGACCCGGAGAGCATCAAGTCACGCCTCTTCTTCCAGCTGTTCCACCCGGTCAACTGGATCGGCTGCCTGCAGGCTGCCCTGGACGACGGCATCGATCTATTCGTGGAGTTCGGTGGCGGTATCGGCAGTGGTGAAGGACCGGCGGAAAAACGCCCCAACCTGGAGGGGATCATCAAAAAATTTACCCGCCGCGCCAAACCCCGGCCAGCCTACCTGCCTGCTATAAATCTGGAGACCATCCGGGCAACCGCCACTCTTCCGGGGTAACCCGCCACAATCCCTTGTATTCCAGACAGGCATTTGACTATTCACATCCCGGGTGTATCAGGCTAAGCTCTGGGATTCCAGCACTGACAGAGATACTCCAAAGGAGACAGCACACATGAGCAGCAGAAGAGAGTTCCTCAAGACCACCCTCGTCGTAGCATCCGGGGTGGCCATCGCCAGATCGGCGCCGACAGTTGCAAGTTCCCACAATACCCTCCCCGCGGGCCTCATCTACACTGCCGGAAATCCGGGCATGTGGGCCAAGAAAGTCGGCGGGCATGCGCCGCAGGTCTCCATCGAGGGTGACAAGGCTACTATTACCACCAAGCACAGCATGTCGGAGAAACACTACATCGTGCGCCATACCCTGGTGGCTGCAGACGGTACCGTGATCAGCGCCAAGACCTTCTACCCCAGCGACGAGGATCCTATCTCCAGCCACCAGCTCCCAGCCGGGGCCAAGGGCAAGTTCTTCGCTACCAGCTTCTGTAACAAGCACGACTTCTGGGTCACCGAGTTCAACATTTGAGCTTTCTCTCCAGGGCACGCCGGCAGGTGACAAGGGCCCTGGGGCGCAACACACCACCCCGCGACAGTCGTGGCGGGCGGGTGGTAGCCGTCATCCACTGCCATCTCAACCAGAACGCGCGGGATGCCGGCGCCGCCTGCTCTCCGGCCGTTACCCCGGCGCTGCTGGAATTCTGCCTCCAGCAACAGGTGGGTATCGTGCAGATGCCCTGCCCGGAGGCCGCCGCCCTTGGGCTGGAGCGCCAGCGCCGCCCGGGGGAGAGCATCCGGGATGCCCTGGATACCCCTCACGGGCGCGCGGTCTGTCGGGAACTCAGTATTCAGGTGACGGAGACACTGAAACAGCACCTCGATGCCGGCCATCGGGTGACGGCCATCATTGGTGGCAACGGGGAGAGCCCGGGCTGTGCGATACATCCAGAGGGGACGCCCGGCTCTGCAACCAGGCTCGCAGCACGTTCTGGCATCTTCATGCAGGAACTGGCGGCAGCGCTGAATCTGAGAGAACTGGAGATCCCGTTCCTGCCATTGCGTGATGCCGACCCTGCGCTGCTGGCTGCCGACA
>JAUUYI010000147.1 GCA_030590525.1 Sedimenticola sp.
AGAGTCAATCGGCCCCTCTGCCACTCTGTTCGACGCACAGGCACTGTCCGAGGTGATGGATCACTCCCGAGGTTCCATCGGCATGTCTCCGCAGCGTCGGCAGCGAGTGGAGCAGGCCCTGGAGACGTTGCGCCTCTATAGAGAGGAGCCGGTCCTGGTGCGCTTCGTGCATCTGGACGGGCTGGACAGCAAAAAGTTGCTGGGCGACATTCCCGGCTTCGAGGCTACGTCGGCTGCAGACCCCTGCGTGTGCGCCAAGGAGCTGTTCGATCAGGAAGCGGCCCGGCTGGCAAAGATCTTTGCCGCCATTCGTATCGCCCGGCTGGAGATCGAAGATCGCTATGATGAGTCGATCCACGACCCCTGGTTCGAGAACTTCAACTGGGAGGCCTTCTCCCGGCAGGAGCTGCTGCTGGTGCCGGCAGTGATCGCCCTCGAGACCGCACAACGGGTGGCGGGAGAGTCGATGCCGGCCTTCTCCCGCCTGCTCAACTCGGGGCGGCCGGTTCAGATCCTGGTGCGAGTGCTGGCTCACGCCAACCCCAGTCGGGACACCGAAGAGGAGCCGTTTGCCCATTTTCGCACCGAGCTGGGCTATCTCGGTATCGCCCATCGTCAGGCGGTGGTGAGTCAGAGCTCTGCTGCCCGCCACGAGCATCTATTGCGGCAGTTCACCACGGCGCTGGACACGACCCGTACCGGGCTGCACCTCATAAGTGTGGGGCTGCGTCCCACCGGACAGGATATTGGTCTCAACGGCTGGCTGGTGGCTGGTGCGGCGCTGGAAGGGAGGGTACACCCCTTCTTTCGGATCAATCCGTCCGTCGGTGACAGCTTCGCCGACCGTATGGATTTCAGCGGCAACCCTCAGCCGGGGCAGGACTGGCCGGTACACTCATTCAGCTATCTGGATGAAGCGAGTGAACAGGTCGATATTAAGCTTGCCTTCACCTTTGCCGACTACGCCCTGCTGATTTCCCGGTTGCATCGGCATTTCACCCCGGTACCGCTGATCTGCGAGAGTGACTCGCTGGTGCCGATGGCAGACTACCTGGCCATGCCGGGAGAGGAATCGGCGGAGAAGATCCCCTTCGTCTGGGCGGTCAGCGGGCAAGGCGAATTGCGTCAACTGGCGGTGACCCGCACCCTGGTGCATGCTTGCCTGGACCGGCTCAATTTCTGGCATACGCTGCAGGAGATGGCGGGGGTCCGCAGCCGCTACCTGGAACTGGCTGTTGCCCGGGTCCGGGAGGAGATTACCGTGGAGGCAGAGGCGGAGCGCCAGCAGCTGATCGAGGCCCACGCCCGGGAGCAGGAGCAGGTGCGTACCGAGGCCGCGGCCGGGGTGATGGGGCGCCTCACCGAAGTGCTGATGAGCATGGACTTTACCAGTGGTGCCCTGCAGGTGCCGGCCGCGCCGGTGACCCCTGCAACCCCGGAACAGTCACTGGAGCCGGCAGCAGAATCTGAACCGGCCCCGGCGGTCGAGGAGGAGGACGAGCCGGTTGCTACCGATCCCTGGATCGACAGCGGCCTCTGTACCAGCTGCAACGACTGTCTGGTGATCAATCCCCAGGTGTTCGTCTATAACGACGATAACCAGGCCTACATTGCCGATGCCGGTGCCGGCACCTATGCTCAGATCGTGGAGGCGGCGGTGATCTGCCCGGCCAAGTGTATCCACCCCGGTCAGCCCCTGAACCCGGATGAATCAGGTCTGGAGGCGTTGCTCGAGCAGGCGGCGCCTTTCAATTGATTACCATGGAGTCAATGCTGCCAGCCCTGAATCATGGCAATACCCTCTGAACTGACCACCTTTCTGACCGCTCCGGCCATCATGACCGGCCTGGGTCTCTTCTTCGGGGTCATCCTGGCACTGGCCTATCGCCTGTTGCGGGTGGAGGAGGATCCCCGGCTGCAGCGTACCGAGGAACTGCTGCCCGGCACCAACTGCGGGGCCTGCGGGGAACCGGGGTGTATGCCTTTCGCCGAGGCGTTGGTGAAAGGGGTGGTGCAGCCAAGCGGTTGTACCGTGGCCGACGAAGAGACGATCGAGGCGATTGCCGAGTTTCTGGGGGTGGACGCGGGCGAGCAGGAGAAGCGGGTGGCTCGACTGCACTGCGCAGGGGGGCAGGGTCAGGCGTTCCAGATCGCCGAGTACCGGGGCTTCGAGAGTTGCCGGGCGGCGGCGCTGATCTCCGGCGGCGGCAAGGGGTGCTCCTGGGGCTGCCTTGGCCTGGGAGACTGTGAAGTGGCCTGCACCTTCGATGTCATCCAGATGAATGCCAATGGCCTGCCGACAGTGGATTTCGAGAACTGCACCGCCTGTAGTGACTGTGTCGAGGCCTGCCCAAAGGATCTGTTCGAGGTGGTGCCCCTGAGTCAGAAATTATTCGTCCAGTGCAATACGCCGCTGGAGGGGGAGGCCGCCACCACCCTCTGCTCGGTGGCCTGTGATGCCTGCGGGCGTTGTGCCGCAGACGCAGTGCCGGGGCTGATCGAGATGGTGGAGAATCTGCCCCGGATCGATTACGGGGCCGGGCTTCCGATTACGCCGGTCGCCACTCAGCGTTGCCCCACAGGCGCTATACAATGGTTGGAACAGGGGCAGTTCGTGGAGGCCGCGGGTGAACGCAGGCGGGCGGTCGGCGAGTGAACGCCCTGTCAATCACGCCTTTTGGTGCGCACCATGTTCGATGAGATAACCATTCGTCTCTACCGTCGCCTGTTCGGCGCGCCTGCCACCGGGATTCCGGCGAATGGGGCAAATACGGTCCTCGATGGCAACACCGCGGTGGCTCTCACCGAAATGGGGATTTGTGACGCCGCCGCACTGGGTGGCACCTACCCTGCCACTGGCGCCGAGAGTGCCTGGCGCCAGGGGCTCGCAGGGCAGCCATCCACCAGGGGCTCGAACACAGCGCCGATGATCCAGCAGGCTGAGGGCCCCAGAGGCGCTCTGGCAGCGGCCATCGGCCAGGCGATGGCAGGGCGGCGGTCCACAGCCTTCCTCTCTGGTCCTGACCTGGCGATTGCCCAGGATCTGCTCACCAGTGCGGCCGGCCACCACCTGCCGCTGGTAATTCACCTGGATAACCAGGTATTGCCGGCCCAGGGCATGGCACCGGGCAGTGGCCACGCGGCGCTTCATCTGGTGGCGGAGAGCGGCTGTTTCGTGCTGTTCGCCGCCACCGTGCAGGAGGCCGTGGATCTGACCCTGGTGGCCCGGCGGGTGGCAGAGAGTGCCCTGGTGCCGGGGCTCGTGGTGATGGATGGTGAGCAGACCGCCTTGTCGGCTCAGGAGGTGACGCTCCCTTCCGCGAACTTGCTGGAGAGCTTTCTGGGGAATGCAGAAGAGTCTGTTATCTCTCCTACTCCCGCGCAACAACTGCTGTTCGGCACGGAGCGTATGCGGGTTCCCCGCTGGCACGATCTGGATCACCCCCTGCTGCAGGGCCCGTTGCAGCAACCCGGGGCATTTGCCCTGGGGGTGGCCGGCAACAGGCCCTATTTTGTCGACCATCTGGATGGGTTGCTGGCGGAGGCGATGGAGCAGTTTGGCCGTCAGACCAGTCGCCGCTACCATAATCTGTCCCGTTACCGGATGGAGGGGGCGACGCTGGTGCTGGTGGCACAGGGAGCGGCTGTGGAACTGGCACGAAGTGTCGCTGACCACCTGCGCCGTGCCGGCCGGCAGAAGATTGGGGTGCTTGGCATCCGTGCCCTGCGCCCGTTTCCGGGTGGCGAGCTGGTCAGGCAACTCGCTGGCAGTAAGCGGGTGGCGGTCCTGGAGCGACTGGATACACCACTGAGCGGGGATCCGCCTCTGCTGCGTGAACTGCGTGCCGCTTTGAGCCGCGCCCTGGATAACAGCCGTTTCGGTGCTGAAACCCATCCGGGATACCCGGAGTTGGAGCAGCGGCGGCTGCCGCGGCTCTGCTCCGCCCATTACGGTATCGGTGGCCTGCCGTTGCGGGGGGCGGATCTGGTCGGTTACTGCCAACTCCTTCGGGAGCAGGCCCCGGCCCGCATCTATCTCGGGATGGAGTTCGACAGCACCTCCAATGTTCACCCGAAGCGCCAGGTCCTGCTCGATCAGATACGCCGGGCTTACCCCGAGCTTCGGGATCTGGGTCTGCGGGAGCGGGAGCGTGTCACCGACCTACGACCGGAAGGGGCGCTGTCCCTGGCGATAAGACGCCTGCCTGCTCAGGGTGGCTCGGCACTGGTGTCGGAACTGGGTCTGCTGCTGCAGCGCCTGCTGAAGGGGCGGATCAGGACGGTCTCCGGGGCGGGTTGGGGTGATTGCGCCGAGTGGCTGACAGATAGATTGCTGCAATCGTCGGATGGTTATGCCATTCCAGTCGATGATCAACCACTGGATCTGGTGGTCGCCTGTGGTCTGCAACACCTCTCCGCTGCAGCCCTGCATCAGGGAGTGCATCCGGGTGGTGCCATGCTGGTGGAGGGCGCCCCGGACGATCGGCTGTTGTGGCAGGCAATGGGTGAGCGGTGCAGGGAAGCCATTCATCGGCACAGGCTGAAACTCTATCGGTTACCGGCAAAGGCGAGATCGCTGTTGCCAGCCATCGATGAGGGGGTGCCACAGTCAGAACTGGAGGACGCCCGCAGGGTGGGGGCGATATTCGCTCTGCTGCTGGCCGAAGGGCGAATCAATCAGAGCCGACGCCAGATTCTTTCCGCCTGGGGCGATGGCATGGGCCGGCTCGCCGGCCCGGAGCAGGAGGCATTGAAGGAGGCCTTCGAGTCGGGGCTTGAGTCATTGGTCAGGGTCCAGTGGCTCCAGGAGGATGAACTCTCCGAGGCAGTTGCCGGGCCGGGCTGGCGTGACGAGGCGCCGACGGTAGTGCGCCGGTTGGGTGGCCTGAAGCAGGGTCTCGGCAGTCTTCCCCGCTTCTGGGATCAGGTTGGCGTTCTCTATCGCAACGGGGAGTCTGCTGATCTCACGGTGGATCCCTTTCTCACACTGGGCGTGGTTCCGCCCCTGAGTGCTACCTTTCGGGATCTGAGCGATCTGCGCGATCGACTGCCTCGCTTCGATCCGGAGCGTTGCAGCGGCTGTGGGCATTGCTGGAGTGCCTGTCCGGACAGTGCTATCGGTGTGACCGCATTGACCCCGGGCGCCCTGCTGGAGAGCGGAATCCGTCTGGCCGGAGCGGATGCGGTACGACAGGTAGCTTCCAGGCTGGCCGCGCGCCTGAGCGCACTGGGGCGTAGTGGTGGCACCCAGGGGGGCACTGCAGGCGAGTTACTGCAACAGGCCTGGGAATGGTTACAGGAGAAAGCGCCACTGCCGGAGGCGCGACAGGCGGCGGTTGCGGCCGGGATCGAGGTGCTGCACGCGCGTATCGGAGAGCTGCCCCTCGCGGTGACCGATCCCCTGTTTCACTCGGGTGAGCAGGCGGCTAAGGATGGGGGTGAGCTGCTCTCTCTGGCGATCAATCCGGATGCTTGTAAAGGGTGTGGCATCTGCATCGCCAGTTGTACCGATGAGGCAATGTTTGCAGAGCCCCAGACGGATGAGCAGCTGGGGCGGGCGAGATGTATCTGGAGTATCTGGCAGGAGACACCGGACACCCCTTCCAGCGCCATCGAGCGGGTGGTGGCGGAGCAGGGCATGGACGGGATGTCCGCACTGCTGATGTCCCGCTACTGTAGCCTGGCCCTGGCGGGTGGTGATGGGGCCGAAGCAGGGTCTGGCGAGAAGGTCGCCCTGCGTCTGGCTCTGGCTGCCGCTGAATACCAGCTGCAGCCCCGGTTGCACCGCTTCATAGGTGAGCTGGATGCAGTACACGATCGGGTCAACGAACAGATTCAGGGGATCCTGCACCAGGCACTCCCCACGGATGATCTGGAGCGGTTGTCGAAAAATCTGCAGGCGGTGAAGAGTCGTCAGGTGGATATCAGCACCCTGGTTCGGGGCAGTGAAGCGGGTGCGATCGACGTCGGGCGCCTCGAGCGGCTGGTGGAGTTGGCGCGGGAGCTGAAAGAGACCCACTGGCGCCTCTCCGAAGGGGATCAGGGGCTGGGGCGTGCCCGCTATA
>JAUUYI010000247.1 GCA_030590525.1 Sedimenticola sp.
AAAGAAGACGAGGAAGGTGATGGCGATGGCGTCCACCAGGTGCCCGGTGTACAGGGACAGGGCCGCGCCGAACAGCAGGATGATCAGCAGCGAATTCTTGAATTGACTCAGAAACAGCAGCAACGGAGAGACACGAGGCGCCTCGGCCAGCGCATTGGCTCCGTGCTCGATCAGCCGTTTTCTGGCCTCATCGCCGGTCAGCCCCCGATCAGCATCGCTCTTCAAAGTAGCGACGACATCAGAAATAGCGCGATTATACCAAGTCATGATGATTTCCTTCCTTGCTTGTGAGGTAACTTCAATAACCCGGGGCGACTCTTAGAGCCCCTGTAGGATGTGGTGAGGCACGAACCGAATCAAGTGGGAAATCCGGGAGACAATTCGATGTCCAAGTGGTGATCAGAAGTTAGTGTTGTTTCGATGGATATGGCAGCCATGACGACCCGCCTCACTCTTCCAAATCAGACAATAAACCCAATCGCGTCAATACCAACAACCAAAGCATCTCGTTCAGGAACGTCGGTCGGCAGCGTGGATAGGGTCGCGCCCGTCACCCCCAGGGGTGGCTATGGATGCCGATGGCGGAGCATCACCCGCCGGCAGCGGCGCCTCCCGGAGCCAGGCCATGAACAGCCCGAACCCCAGGGTCAGGACCACCGAGCCGATGAACAGGCCGATGATGCCGGAGGAGAGGAAACCACCGATGGCCCCGATGAAGATGATGACCATGGGGACCTTGACACCACGCCCCAGGAGGATGGGCTTCAGGATATTGTCGAGCAGGCCGACCGGGATACTCCAGATCAGAAACAGGATGGCGCTGATGGTGTCCGCGGTATTGAACATGTAGATCACCATCGGAATCAGCACCACCAGGATACCGACCTGGATCACACCCAGCAGCAGGCAGAGCAGGGCCCAGAGACCCGCCCCAGGTATCCCGGCCACCAGAAAGCCGAGCCCGGCCAGCAGTGACTGGATCAGTGCCACACCCAGGATCCCCCGGGCCACGCTGCGAACGGTCGACTCCGCCAGATTGGCAAACTCAATGCCCCGACTGCCGGCCAGCCGGGTGGCGATGCCATGCGCCACAAAGCGCCCACTGCCGGCATGGACCATGAAAAAGGCGGCGATGATGATCGCCACCACGAACTCCAGGATGCCATAGCCGGCACCCGCCGCCGCCGAGAGCAGCCACTTGCCAATCATCTTCACCTCGGGTTGGATCTCTTTCAGTGCCGCTTCGATGTTGTAGGAGGCAAGACTCCAGAACTCCCGCAGCTGGTCACCGATGAGCGGCCAGTGTCCGACACTCTCCGGCGGAGGGGGTATGGGCAGCCTGCCACTGCTCAGCTTTGTCGACAGGACCTTCGCCCCGTCGACCACGGTCCCGGCCAGCATTACGGTGGGGACGATGATCACGAGCAGTGCCAGCAGGGTAAAGAGCACGGCAGCCCAACCAGCGTGCCCGCCCAGCAGTTGCTGTATCTTCAGAAAAATGGGATACGAGGCGACGGCGATGATGACACCCCAGACGATGGGGATGATGAACGGGCGAACGATCTCGAAACACCAGGCCACCAGAATAGCCAGCAGACCGATACGGATGGCGGCCTCCAGCATCTTTGAGACGAATACCGACTCGTCCTCGGGCAGGCCGGGGGTGGGGGTTGTATCGCTCATTCGCAGGCCTGATGTTGGTGGTTGGTGGTTTATCCTGGCTCCCACGCTCTGCGTGGGGGCTGCCCTTTTAACGCTCCGCGTTATCTATGGCCACTGGCGTCTTTCCACCCGACATGGCATGGGGGCATACAACGCCCGGCCCGAGGTTCCCACGCGGAGCGTGGGAACCAGAGGTTTGCTCGTTACAGCGCTCCCGCGGTGTAACGCACCCGCCGCGCGGTGTCATCCGCTCTCCTCTGTTTTCTGTCCTCTGTCCTCTCTCTTCTGTCCAGCCATGGCAGTGTAAAACACCGGGGTGAAACAGAGCGACATGATGGTCGCCGCCGCCATGCCGCCGACCACCGCCAGGCCGATCGCCCGCTGGCTCGCAGCGCCCGCCCCGGTGGCCACCACCAGCGGCATGAAACCGGCGATGGAAGCGATGGATGTCATCAGGATCGGCCGGAAACGCAGCCTCGCCGCATCCACCACCGCCTCCAGGATCTCCTTACCCTTGGCCCGCTCCTGCATCGCGAACTCGACGATGAGGATGGCGTTCTTGGCCGCCAGCCCGATCAGGAGGGTGATGCCGATCTGGGTATAGACGTTGTTGTCCGACCCACTGAACAGCACCGCCAGCACGGTACCGAGCACCGCCAGGGGCACCACCATGATCACCGCGGCCGGGCTGCTCCAGCTCTCGTACTGGGCCGCCAGCACCAGGAACACCAGGATGATCGCCAGGGCGAATACCATGATCGCCTCCGAACCCACCTGTTTCTCCTGATAAGACATGCCGGTCCACTCGTAGCCCATGGAGCTGGGCAGTTTCTGATCGGCCAGCTGCTCCATCAGCTGCATCGCCTGACCGGAGCTGTAGCCCGGGGCGGCGCTGCCGGTAATCGAAGCGGTGGGATAAAGGTTATAGCGCAGGATGGTCTGGGGACCCACCGTATCTTCCACCGCAATCAGGGTGCCCAGCGGGACCATCGCACCCTTGTCGTTGCGCACATCGAGGCGGCGGATGTCGCTGGGCCTGGTGCGAAACCGGTGATCCGCCTGGACCGTCACCTGCCAGGTACGGCCAAACTTGTTGAAATCGTTCACATAGGCGGAGCCGAGATAGGCCTGCAGCGCACCGAACACCTCATCCAGCGGGATCCCCAGGGTCTTGGCCTTGGTGCGGTCGACCTCGGCAAACAGCTGGGGCACGTCGATGCGGAAGGTGGAGTTCAGACCGGCCAGGCCGCTCTGAGCAGCAGCGTCCTGGAGGATCTCCTGCAGCATGCCATCGAGTTCGGTAAGTCCCACACCCGCCCGGTCCTCCAACTGGAACTGAAAGCCACCGGCCACGCCCAGTCCGGGGATGGCGGGCGGCAGGAACGGGTAGATGATCGACTCTTGGATCTGAGCGAATTTCTGTTGCAGCCCGGCCAGGATCGCCTCATGGGTGAGCTCCGGCGTGGTGCGCTCCTCCCAGGGGTCCAGGGTAACGAAGACAATGGCCGTATTGGAGGATGCGGTGCCATCGATCAGGTTGTACCCCCCGAAGATGACCCAGTCGGCCGCCCCCTCGGTCTCCTTGACGATGGCATCGATCTTATCGAGCACCGCGTTGGTCCGCTCCTGGGAGGCGGCATCCGGCAGCTGGACATGGACCAGGATATAGCCCTGATCCTCGATGGGGAGAAAGCCGGTAGGAAGCTCGGCGAACTGCCAGCCGGTGTAGGCCACCAGCCCCAGTGCCAGGATCAGCATCAGGGCGACACGGCGCACCAGGGCACGGATCATGCGGCCGTAACCGTTCTCGAAGCGGGCGAAGAGCCGGTCGAAGCCCCGAAAGAAGAAGTTCTTCTTCTCCGGAGGCAGCCGCAGCACCAGGGCCGCCAGCGCCGGGCTCATGGTGAGGGCATTGATAGAGCTGAAAACGGTGGCCACAGCGATGGTGAGGGCGAACTGGCGGTAGAGCTCGCCGGTGATGCCGGGCAGAAAGGCGGCCGGCACGAACACCGCCAGCAGCACCAGGGTGGTAGCGACCACCGGCCCGGAGACTTCGCTCATGGCCTTTATTGCCGCCGCCTTGCGATCCATCCCCCGTTCCATGTGGGCCACGGTGGCCTCCACCACCACGATAGCATCATCGACTACGATGCCAATCGCCAGCACCAGGGCGAACAGGGTGAGCATATTGAGGGAGAACCCCATCGTCAGCAGCACCGCCAGGGTACCGATCAGGGAGACCGGGATGGTGACTGCCGGGATCAGGGTGGCACGCCAGTCCTGCAGAAAGATGTAGAGCACCAGGAACACCAGGGCCGCCGCCTCGAACAGGGTGATATACACCTGCTGGATGGAGGCCTCCACGAACATGGTGGTGTCATAGGGGACCGAGTACTCCAGCCCCTG
>JAUUYI010000326.1 GCA_030590525.1 Sedimenticola sp.
GGAAGACCCTGTTGATCGAACGTTTTCCCGACTTGGGCGGAGTCTGCCTGAATGTGGGGTGTATCCCCTCAAAGGCGTTGCTGCACGCAGCCGATGTGATCAACGAAGCCGCCGAAATGGAGGCGATGGGCGTCAGTTTCGGCAAGCCGAAAATAGACCTGGAGAAGCTGCGAAGCGGCAAAGAGAAGGTGGTCAAACGGCTGACCCAGGGTCTGAGTGGCATGGCAAAGCAACGGGGAATAGACGTTATCTACGGCTGGGCCGGTTTTGAGTCTCCCAACCGGATTGGGGTGGAGACCAAAGATGGCCGGCTCTCGATCGAATTCGAGAACGCCATTATTGCCTGCGGCTCCAGGCCGGTGGAGATCCCGGGTTTTCCCAGTGAGGACCCGCGCCTGATCAATTCCACCAGTGCCCTGGCACTGGAGGATATACCCAAAAAGATGCTGATCATCGGTGGCGGCATCATTGGTCTGGAGATGGGTACCGTCTACAGTACCCTGGGTAGCCTGATCGATGTAGTCGAGCTTCAGTCCGGGCTGATCCCGGGTTGTGATCCAGATCTGGTCCGGCCGCTCAAAAAGCGGCTGGATAAGCGTTTCAACCAGATTATGCTGGAAACCCGGGTGACCGAGATCAAGGCGCAGAAAAGCGGCCTCAAGGTCTATTTCGAGGGAAAGAATGCCCCGGAGAAGCCCATCCTCTACGACAAGGTACTGGTTGCGGTCGGACGTATCCCCAATGGCGGGCAGATCGGTGCTGAGCATGCAGGGGTAGAGGTGGACGAACGGGGGTTCATCCCGGTAGATGCCCATATGCGTACCAACGTACCCGGCATCTATGCTATTGGTGATGTGGTCGGGAACCCGATGCTGGCCCACAAGGCGACACACGAGGGCAAGGTGGCGGCAGAGGTGATCAGTGGCCAGCCCTCTCTGTTCGATCCCATGACCATCCCCTCGGTAGCCTATACCGATCCGGAAGTGGCCTGGATGGGTCTCACCGAGAATGAGGCCAAAGCTCAGGGCATCGAGTATCATAAAGGGGTGTTCCCCTGGGCAGCCTCCGGCCGGGCGCTGGGAATTGGTCGGGATGAGGGCATGACCAAACTGCTGTTCGAACCGGATGGAGGGCGTCTGCTGGGTGCCGGGATCGTTGGCGTAAATGCCGGTGAACTGATTGGCGAAGCAGTGTTGGCCATGGAGATGGGGGCAGATGCGGAGGATATCGGATTGACCATACACCCCCATCCGACCCTGAACGAGACCATCTGCCTGGCGGCCGAGATGGCAGAAGGAACCATCACCGACCTGCCCCCGCCCAGACGGCGCAAATAATGCAGGAAGTGGTATCTTCAGGAGGCTGTCGGGTTATGGTGTTCGACCAGTTTTTTGCTCCTGCAAAACCGGCACTTCCGCCATCCATGGCGGTCGTCGCGAGCAAGGTCGGAGAGCGAGGACAAATTTTCACGATTTTGAGGCGCCTAGTGGTTCTACGCAACGAAAAATCGGGGGAATTTGGGCCGCTCTCCCGCCGGCGCAGTAGAATCATCCATAATCCGACAGCCTCCTAACAGAGGATGAAACTCCACTATCGCGAATATGGCACTTATACCGGGCAGCGGCCAACCCTGATCTTTCTGCACGGTCTACTGGGTTCCTCCAGCAACTGGCACAGTGTCGCTCGCCAGTTGGAAGCGGATTATCACATTATCGTTCCTGATCTGCGTAACCATGGCCGCTCACCCCGCAGCCACCGCATAGACTACCCGCTCATGACCCGGGATCTGGTAGAGCTCATCGAGGAGCACGGCCTGGATTTGGTGCTGCTGGTCGGCCACAGCATGGGAGGTAAGGTGGCGATGTGGCTGGCGCTGGAGAAACCGGATCTGGTGCAGGCGCTGGTGGTGGTGGATATCGCACCGGTCTCCTACCCGAATCGATTCGATACCATCTTCAGCGCGTTACAGAAACTGGATCTGGGGCGACTGGGTAACAGAGGGGAGGCGGAGGTGCGCCTGGGCGCCTGCCTGGAAGATCCAGGGCTGCGTCAATACCTGCTACAGAGCCTGGCCCGGGGGGAGAAGGGGTGGTTCTGGCGTATCAATCTGGAAGTGTTGGTCCAGGATTTGGACAACATACTGAGCTTCCCCCCGATACCGGCCGGCAGGGCCTATCTGGGCCCCGGGCTCTTCATCTATGGCACCGAGTCTGACTACGTAACCGCTGCTACCCGTACCGAGATACAGCAGTTCTTCCCCTATGCCAGGCTACGTGCCGTTTCCGGGGCGGGGCATTGGGTCTACTCGGATCAGCCGGAGGCGTTTCTCTCGGCGTTGAGTCGTTTTCTGGCGAGCGACAGCCTCCTCGTTAAACCCATGCCTCGATGATGCTAACCTGGTGTAATATTCAGTTTGGAGGGGATCGGTAATGACAAACGTTGACACTACTCTGATCGGTAGACTCCTGGACGTGTCCGAGAATCAGATGAGAGCTGCAGTGGAGCGGAAGGGAGGAGGGATGGGCTTCCCCGTGATAGAGCTCGATGGGGATCGGCTGGCGGTGGGACAGATCGGTACCTATGTGATAATCCGTCAGGAAGGGTTTCAAGTGGTGGCAATGGTACTATCCGCCGGGCAGTATGAGACATCTCCGGACAGGCTTCCAGGGACAGAGAAAGGTGGTTCGGGCTATTGCGGAGTAATGAACCTGGTGCCGCTGGGAGAGATGGATGCGCAGCTCAATTTTCAGCGGGGTATCGTGCACTACCCAATCCCCGGGGCTGAGGTTCATCTGGCACGCAAGGGAGAGGTAGATGCCCTGTTCAGCAGGCATCGGGCACTTGGTTACGAA
>JAUUYI010000201.1 GCA_030590525.1 Sedimenticola sp.
CTCGGCCGCCTGGCGTGGGTCGACAATCGAATCATCGAGTGGAAAACAGGCCGTGATCAACTCGCGGCGTCTCGCTTCGACCACCTGAAGCTCTTCCCACTCATCGTCGCTGGCATTCCTCAGCATCCGCAGCGTGAGTCCGAGTATCTCTGAGAGCTGAGAGTCAGCGCTTTTCATTGGTACTCTTACCTCAGGAGGCCGCTCGTTTGTTCTCTGCCGCCAGCTGCCGGGGAATGACGTCCCAGGCAACCTTGACCTCCAGCAGCAGGGTGGTGATCTCGTCCAGGATCGCCGGGTCGTTGCTTGCCCCCGCCTCACCCAGGCGCCGCACCATGTAGTCGTAGAGGTCATCCAGATTATTCGAGATCTCCCCCCCCGTCTCCATATCCAGGCTGCTCTGCAGACCACTGATGATGGATATCGCCCAGCTGATGTGGCGCCCCTTCTCCGACGGTTTATCGTGCAGCATATGGCCCTTGGCGGTGGCGATCTTATCCAGCGCGCCCTCCATCAGCATCTGGATCAACCTGTGGGGCGTGGCATCCTCTACCCCGGAGGAGACGCTTATGCTTTGATACCGGGAGAGTGCGCTGTTGATTCTTGATTTCACCATTACCGTCTATTCCTCTCGATTCCATCAGAAACCGAACCGTCAATTATTGTTTCTGCTGACCAGGTTGGAGAGCATATCCAACTGCGATGTCAGATATTCACTGGTCGTCGACATACTGGCCATCAATGTATCCAGGGCCCCGAACTGTTTCAAGTAACGTTGCTCTATACCCTCCAGCCGGCGCTCGAGGGATTCGCGGTTGCGCCCCAGACTGCCGATCCGGCTGTTGGCCCCGCCTACGATACTGTCGATGGTCCCGCCCGAGCGGACGAACCCCTCCAGCAGACCTTCCATCCTGACAGCGAAACCATCCGCCTCATCGCTGAAAAAACCGCTCACACTGTTGGGATTCTCCTCCAGCGCACTGGTCAGCATGCCACTGTCAAGCTGCAGCTTCCCGGTATCCGCGTTGGTGGTCACCCCCAGCTCAGAGAGGTAGGCATAACTACCCAGCCCGGAGAGACCGTTGTTCAGGACACCCCGCAACTGTGATTCGATGCCGCGCATGAGACTGGAGCTGGCGCCATTGGCCGTCAGGGTGGAGAACTGCCCTTTCAGCGTGTTGTAAGCATTGACGAAGCCTTGCACCGCAGAGCGGGCCACCGCGGTATTCTTGCTGATACTGACACTGGCATGGCCGGTGGCCTGCAGATTCAGGGTCAGCCCGTCGACCACATCGGTGATGCTGTTGCTGCCCCGGGTGACCGTCACCCCATCCACGCTGAGTGAGGCATCCAGCTCACTCTCGGCCGCCAGCAGCTGATCATCGGCACCCCGGTTGAGCATGGAGAAGCCGAAGGTATCGGGGCCCAGGGCCCCGCCAAATGAGAGTTGCACCCGGTCGTCGTTGCCACTCTTGCCTGAGGTCAGCACCAGGGTCTGGTGGCCGCTGTCACCGGTGATCAGCCCGGCGGTGATACCCGTTCCATTGTCATCGGCATTGATCGCCTGCTGTATCTCCCCGAGCGTCATGGCAGCGGAGAGATCGAGAGTGAAGCTCTCCTCCCCGGCGGTCAGCGTAAGCTTGTCATCCACCCCGCCACCGAAGGTCGCCGTCGCGTCGAACTCTGCAGAACCCAGCTTGTGCGGCTGCGCCAGCCGGTTGATGGTGACGCTGTAGGATGAGGCCACCGCCTCCGTATTGGAGGAGACCTTCAGCACATCCTGATCGGATGCGCTGGCGTTGGTGGCCTGGTAGGTCGCCCCCTGTTTCAAACTGGAGAGTGAGGACTGGAGGGTAGAGAGGGCTCCTTTCAAACTGCCATAGGCCGAGATCGCGGCCTGTACCCGGGCCTCCTTCTGACCCAGCCGAAGCAGGGGCTGCCGCTCTACCGCCATCAGTTGGGAGACGATCCCGGTGACATCGAGCCCTGAGCCCAGTCCCGGCGAAGAAATAGCCATTCGGATACCTCAGTTTTATAACTTTGACAACCGGGAGATCACTCTCCCGGCAGGGCCTATGCCTGACCCTTGAACAACAGCGAGGTGCCCGCACCTCGATTGAACAGCCTGTCACTCACTTCACTGAGCTGTTTCTGCATGTTGCGGATCTCCTCGGAGGGAATCTCTCGAATCACTGCCTTGGTCTCCGTATCCACCACCTTGACCACCACCTCGCCGTTATCCTCATCGATGCTGAACTGAAGCTGCCGCTGCACCGCATTGGCGAGTCCGTTGAGATCCTTTACCATCTCATCGAGACGGTGCGGCTCCAGCCTCTCCTCCCTGGCCTGTTGCGTCCGATTCAGCGCCGGACCGTCGCGTACCTGGGCCACTCGAGAATCGACAGGCTGGCCTCCCTTCACCTGACTGATCGTGGCCGAATCCCTTTTCGGCTGGGCGGGAATCACACCCAACATATTTTTAGAGAGTTCGTTGATCATGCTCTTCACCTATCGGTCAGGGAGCGGGCCCCGGCCAGGCCGGGGCCCGCTCCGCTCCCCGTCTCTACTGCAGCAGCGACAGGACACTCTGCGGTAACGCATTGGCCTGGGAGACCATCGCCACACCGGCCTGCTGCAGGATCTGCGAGCGGGTCATCTCCGCGGTTTCCGCGGCGAAATCGGCATCCCGGATGCGGGAGCGCGCGGCGCTGAGGTTCTCAGAGGTGACGCTCAGATTCGAAATAGCCGATTCGAAACGGCTCTGCAATGCGCCGAGTTCGGCGCGGCTGCTCGTTATCTGGGAGAGGGCGCCGTCCAGAATACTCAAGGCGTCGTTTGCCCCGGAGAGGGTGGAGATGTCGACGGTGCTCAGTTTGGTCAACCCAGCATTGGCAGAGGTCATACCGGCAAAGGCGAGATCCGCACCACCCAGGGTGAAGTTCTCGGCGGCGCTGAGCGTCAGGGTACCTCGGGTGGTGACACCATCGGCATCGTCATCAGCAGCCACAGCGGGGGTGGTGACTGATGTCGTAATTGCACCGTCATTGGTATCTACCTCAGCAACGGCACCATCATCACCGACGATGGTGAAGCGACCCAGCTTATCGGAGGTCAACACCAGGCCGGTGTCAGTATTGCCGCTGGTCACTATGGAACTGCGGCCTGCATCGTATTCGGCATTGATGGCAGCCTCAAGCTTGTCGATACTGCTAGCGGCTGTCTCACCATCGCCGATGACAACGGCTACATTACCGGCAGCAGCAAACGAGGCGTTCTCAACGAACTGAAAGGTCTGTCCACCCAGTGCAATGGTGTCGCCAATGGCAGTACCATCACCAGCAGTGATACCAGTTCCCGTCCCCTCATTCGCAGCGACAAAGGCCAGGGTAACTTCCTCGTTGACGGTTGCCGCTACACCGTCAGAGACATCGAGACCCGTAGCATTCTGGATCTGCTGGATATTGGCCTGACGGGCAGTTGCGTCAGCACCTGAGGCTGACAAGGTGATATCACGCCCCTCGGAGGAGGTCAGGGTCAACTGTCCGGTACTGGTATCGGCCGTCGCCACGACACCGGTCTGTGCCGTGATATCGTTGATGGCATCCGCCATTGAACGGGCCTGGGTCACCGCATTGGTATCAGCAGCCACGGCACCAACAGCAATGCCATTTACCAACAGATCACCAGAATCCAGGGCAGAACGGGCAGTGGGCGTTCCGCCGGTAACGGTCGTGGAGGCCGAGGCCGTCACACCCGTCTGATTGGAAACCGCGTTGATCGCTGTGGCCTTGGCTCCCGCACTGGAATTGGTAACGCCGGCAGCACTGGTTTCCGCAGAAACCCCAACCTCGATACCGTTGATGGTAAACCCGGCCCCATCAAAGGCACTGTCGCTGACCGCCGTGCTAGTCGCCTGGTATGTACCGAGCGTGCTGGTGGTCGCACCATCCACGCTGATAGCGATAGTCTGGTTGGCGTTGGCGCCCACCTGGAATTGTGACGACTGGAAGCTACCATCGATGACGTTCTGACCGTTGAACTGGGTGGTCTCGGCGGTACGCTGAATCTCGGACAGCAGGGCCTGGACCTCGCTGTTCAGCGCGGCACGATCGGAAGCGGAGTTGGTGGAGTTGGCGGACTGAACGGCCAGTTCACGGATGCGCTGCAGGCTGTTTGCGGATTCATTCAGTGCGCCCTCAGCCGTCTGGGAGAGCGAGATACCGTCATTGGCGTTTCGCACCGCCTGGTTCAGGCCACGGATCTGCGAGGTCATCCGTTCGGAGATGGCCAGGCCGGCCGCATCGTCTTTGGCGCTGTTGATGCGCAGACCGGAAGAGAGGCGCTGCATGGCCGTAGCCAGGGAACTCTGGGATTTATTGAGGTTCCGCTGTGCGGTCAGGGAAGCAACGTTGGTATTGATGGTTTGTGCCATTTTCTTGCTCCTTCTCCCCCCGGCTGCCATCTGTGGGCGCACTGGGGGGCAGGTTGATGATTGGCGGATATGCTCGATGGGGTTCGTGCATTTACCGCCTCCGCTTTCTGTAACGGCCGGGCGGGGGCAATTCTTTAGCGAAAATCGGGCAATTAGCAACCCGGGCGCTCACCGGAAGAAAATAGGTATCTATCTATTTTTATTATGTTTTATTGTATATATTCATTCCCGGGAATCGGTTTCGCGACTTTTTTTCCGACGCGCAACGGTATGACGTAGGGTGGGCACGTTTTTTGTGCCCACCATGGCCCACCGGTTCCGCGCCCGGTGTTCCCACCCGCAATGGCCTGGATAAACCGCCATTCC
>JAUUYI010000058.1 GCA_030590525.1 Sedimenticola sp.
CCTGGCTGCGTTGCGAAAACTTGAAAGATACTGATATTCCTGCGTTTCCGCGTCTTGCCAGACGGGCGTCTCGACACCCCAAATTCAGGGAGTTATTATTTCGCGAGCCCTTAATTGCGCTTGAAGGGTTCATCGCCAACTATGCCGGCGTTGACAGCCACTCTCCGGTTTTTGAGGAGATACAGTCGATCATCCGGAATTTTGCTGCTGATACGCGGTCCAAATTTCTTCTGGAGCAGGCACAGGCTCTGCTCCCGGCGCTCCGAAGGGGTGGGCTGTATGAGATCAGCCGCCTGCATGCCTCGGTCTCACGCAACGGATTTGAACAACTGCTGCTGCAGACATTGGATCAGCTGAGTGGCGTAGAGCACCAGCACATTGCCCATTGGGTGGATGACTGGTGCCGACAGGCGGAAAGAGCGGCCACCAAGGCCAGTGGCTACCCCGATGCTATGGACTTCCGGGCCGCTGGCATCGATCTTGGTGTGTACAGAGCGATGAGTGATATCAGACTTCAGATGGCCCACGGAGGCAGATAGAATGAGGCGACTCATCACCTTTTTCCAACTGAGCATACTATTCCTGCTACTACCTGTTTATGTCTCCGGCGACAGCCAGGTGCGATTGGTGGAGGCGAAGGATCTCTCGGCTGACGCGCGTCTCGCACGTTCTGGTGAGATGCCGATTCTGCTGCTGGTGTCCCAGGATCACTGTCCGTTCTGCACCCAGATCAAGCGAGATATTCTGCGCCCGATGATCATCTCCGGCGAGTACGAGGGGCGCCTGCTGATGCGGGAGATCTTTATCGACTTCGGTTCCAGGATCGTGGACTTTACCGGAGACGAGCGCGACAGCAGCCAGTTCACCGGTAGCTACGGCGTCTACCTGACACCCACCCTGCTGTTTCTCGGCCCTGACGGAAAAGAGCTCACTGAACGCATAGTTGGGATCCAGACCCCGGAGATGTTTTTCTATTATGTAGATAAGGCCATCCAAACGGCCATTACGGCCCTGCGAAAAAAACGATAGAGGGGTCAGTACCGAATGGCACTAAGGGCTCGCGAAATAATAAGTCCCGGAATTTGGGGCGTCGAGGCGCCCGTCTGGCAAGGGGCCGCTCCCGGCATCTGCCGTACATGGATGTACCAATGCCGCGCGTGCAGGACGCACAGGAGCGGCCTGCCTCTCGCGACACTTGTGCATCCAGAAAATGTGGATAACATTATGGCCTCAGGCCCGACGCCAGGTGGTGCCGCCGGGGCCGTCCTCCAGCAGGATGCCCTGTTCCTTCAACTGGTCCCGAATCCGGTCGGCCTCCGCCCACTGCTTCGCGGCGCGGGCATCGAGGCGCTGCTGGATCAACTGCTCAATGGCTCTGTCATCCAGCTCGTCCTCACCCGCTCCTCCCCCCCGCAGGTAGGCCTCCGGCTCTTCCTGCAGGATACCCAGGATCGCTCCCATGCGCCGCAGTTCGGCCCCCAGGGCCGCGGCCCGGGACTCATCCCGGGGACGGATCCGGTTGATCTCCCGCACCAGCTCAAACATCACCGCCAGCGCCTCCGGGGTATTGAAGTCATCATCCATCGCCGCCTCGAAGCGATCACCGAAGCGCTGCTCCCCTGCCGGCTGCGCCTCCGGTAACCCCCGCAGGGCGGTATAGAAGCGGGTCAAGGCACCGCGGGCATTCTCCAGGTGCTCCTCGTCATAGTTGAGAGGGCTGCGATACTGGCTGGTGAGGATGAAGTAGCGCACCTCCTCCGGGCGATAATGCTGCAGGATCTCGCGCACGGTGAAGAAGTTACCCAGAGACTTGGACATTTTCTCATCGTTGATGCGGACGAAACCATTGTGCAGCCAGTAGCGAACGAACGGGTGCCCGGTTGCCCCCTCTGACTGGGCAATCTCGTTCTCATGGTGGGGAAAAGTGAGATCGGCACCTCCACCATGGATATCAAAGGTGTCCCCGAGGCAGCTGGTGGACATGGCGGAACATTCGATGTGCCAGCCCGGCCGGCCTTTGCCCCAGGGGGAATCCCAGGCGGGTTCAGCCGGTTTGGCCGCCTTCCACAGGACAAAATCCAGTGGATCCCGCTTGCCTTCATCGGGCTCCACCCGGGCCCCGGAACGCAGATCCTCGATGGACTTGCCGGAGAGTTTGCCGTACGCCGGAAAACTGCGTACATCGTAGTAAACATCCCCGTTTTCCGCCAGGTAGGCGTGCCCGTTCTCGATCAGACGCCGGATCATCTCCAGAATCTCATCGATATGGCCGGTGGCTCTCGGCTCGCCATCCGGCGGCAACACGCCCAGCGCCGCGGCATCCTCCTGCATCGCACGAATGAACTGGTCGGTCAGCTCGGTAAAAGGCCGTCCCTGCTCATTGGCGCGATTGATGATCTTATCGTCGATGTCGGTGATGTTCCGGATATAGGTGACCTGATAACCCTTCACCTTGAGGTAGCGATAGATCACATCGAACACCACCATCACCCGGGCATGGCCCAGGTGACAGAGATCGTAGACCGTCATACCGCAGACATACATCCGGACTTTGCCGGGTTGCAGCGGCTTGAACTCTTCTTTCTGGTTGTTCAGATCATTGTAGACCTTCAGCATGGCTGACTCCGAATAACAGCGGTGAATTCGTGGCGCATGTTAAACGAATCGGCGGGCCTGACATAGCGCCAGGAGCCGGTTACAGCGACAAAAGTTTCTCCTTTATCCAGGAATACGCTACCAGTATGATAGGACACCCATGTTGAAACCATCCCCTTTCCAACCACCGGGTGCAACCCGACCACGAGGATTCTGTCACTATGAAACCGATATTATTCCGCCTGCTGCTTGCAGCCACGCTCCTGGCTGGCCTCATCTCCACGGCCGTAGCTGAACCCGCACGGGTACTGATGAAAACCAGTCTCGGCGATATCGAACTGGAACTGGACGCCGATAAGGCCCCAAAAACGGTGGAGAACTTCTTGCGCTATGTGGACGAAGAATTCTACAACGGAACCGTTTTTCACCGTGTAATCAATGGCTTCATGATCCAGGGTGGCGGGTTCACTCCGGACCTGCAGAAGAAACGCGCCCATGCAGCGATCGTCAATGAAGCCAAGAACGGCCTGAAAAACAAACGTGGCACTATCGCCATGGCACGCACCAATGACCCACACTCGGCCACTTCCCAGTTTTTTATCAACCACGCCGACAACGACAACCTCGATTACCCCAGTTTCGACGGCTGGGGCTATACCGTATTCGGCCATGTCAGCAAAGGGCTGGAAACGGTGGATAAGATAGCCGACGTCTATATCCACACCACCCGAGGCATGCAGAACGTCCCCGAAAAGACGGTGATCATCGAGAGCATCAGCCGCATTCCCATCGCACAACCAGCCATCAGCAAATAAGAGAGCAGCGATTATGATTACATTGAAGACCAATCACGGCGATATCGTGATCGAACTGGACAAGGAGAACGCCCCCAAGACCAGCGAAAACTTTATTCAGTACGTCAGGGATGGGCACTTCGAGGGCACCATCTTCCACCGGGTGATAGAGAATTTCATGATCCAGGGCGGTGGTTTCGGGCCTGGCATGGTGGAGAAACCGACCCGCGCACCGATCGAAAACGAAGCTGCCGGCGGCCCCAGCAACCTGAAGGGCACCATTGCCATGGCCCGCACCAGTGATCCGCACTCGGCCACCGCTCAGTTCTTCATCAACGTAGGGGACAACAAGTTCCTGGATCACCCGGGACAGGACGGCTGGGGCTACTGCGTATTCGGGCGGATCACGGCCGGCATGGACGTGGTAGATACGATCAAGGGAGTGGAGACCACCAACCGTGACGGCCACGGTGACGTACCGGTCGAGGATATCGTGATCGAGAAGGCCGTCATCGACGAATAGCTTTACCGGAGATCATCTGGTGCCCACGCTCTGCGTGGGAACCAGCGCCCCGGCATACCACATTGAATAGTGCCGTCACCTCACTTCCGGCGGCTGCAGCGTTGCTCCAGACGAGCCAGCTCATTCCGGCTGAAACCCGCCTGCAGCCGGGCTTCCCGATTCAATGGACAACGAATCTCACCGTTCAGAAAATCATCCAGCAGATCGAGATAGGTCTGCTCTGGCTCCACTCCCCGCTGCTGGCACAGATAACGAAACCAGCGGCTCCCCATCGCCACGTGCCCCACCTCTTCCCGCAGGATCACCTCCAGGGCGGCCACTGTCTCCCGATCTCCGATCGACTCGAAACGGCGCATCATTCCTGGCGTCACATCCAACCCCCGGGCCTCCAGCATACGCGGCACCAGCGCCATGCGCACCAGCGGGTCGAAGGCGGTCCGCAGGGCCATATCCCAGAGTCCGTTATGAGCGGGATAAGCCCCGTAGTCCCGGCCACCTGCCTGCAGCAGCCGGTGCAGCAGCTCGAAATGTTCCGCCTCCTCGGCTGCCACCTGCACCCAGTCTGCATAATAGGCCTCGGGCATCGCCTGAAACCGGCAGACCGCATCGCACGCCAGGTTGATGGCGTTGAACTCGATGTGGGTCACGGCGTGGATCAGTGCCAGTCTCCCCTCCTCGGTGGTGATCGATCGCCGTGGCAACCGGCCCGGGTGCACCAGTTCCGGCCGCTCCGGGCGACCCGCCTCCACCACATCCGGAAGCGCCACCGGCTCCAGGGCCAGGTCACCCGCCCGCCAGGCCGTCCTGAGGCCCAGCGCCAGCCTGATCTTCTCCGCCAGATCACAGGCAGTGAGGCAGACGTGGGCCTGGCTGAACAGATTCCGCACGGCGCTCGTCTCCGGTTGCGGGGGATGCGTGATCGTCATGTGGCGTCCAGTTTCAGGCCCAGCATCAGATCCATTACATTAGTGCCGGTGGGGCCAGTGTTGACCAGATCACCACTCGCTGCCAGCAGGGAGCCGGAGTCTGCCCGGGCCAGACACTCTGCCACATCGAACCCGGCCCGGCGGGCACGCCCGATGGTGCCACCGTCCACCACGCCTCCCGCATCCTGCCCCGGTCCGTCGGTACCGTCGCTGCCGGCCGAGAGAAAACAGACATCCTCCCGCCCCTCGATCACCGTCGCTGCCGCCAACGCCAGATGCTGGTTGCGGCCACCCCGCCCCGGGTTCTCCGGCAGCCGAACCGCTGGCTCACCACCCCAGATGTAGACCCCCGGCCAGGAATCGAGCAGTTCCAGCGCCAGTCGCCGGCCGCAGTTCTCCGCCTCCGCGCTGAGGAATGCGTGGCTCAGGTGCACCTTGTAGCCGAGCCTCAGTGCCTCCGTGGCAGCCGCCTCCCGTGCATCCCTCAGGGTGGCCAGAATGTGTATTTCCACACGGGCAGGCGAATCAGACAGGGTATCTCCCGGGTCCTCGATCAGAGACTCGATCCAGTCTGGCAATTCCAGCGCCATCAGCTCATCCCCCAGGACCGGATCAGGCACCAGCAGCCCTGAACCGATCACAGCAGGGTCATCACCGGGCACGTCGGAGATCATAAGCGCCAACACCTGCCGCCCCTGCAACTTTCTGAGCAGCCTGCCCCCCTTGATGGCGGAGAGTCCTTTCCTGACTCGGTTCATCGCTGTGATGGAGAGTCCGCTGCCCAGCAGCCAGCGGTTCACTGCCTGCAGGTCCTTCAGTTCCACTCCCGCATGCAGCACTTCCACCAGGCTGGATGCCCCACCCGAGATCAGAAACAGCAGTTGCCGTTCCACCGGCAAACCATCGAGATACTCCAGCAGTCGCTCTCCCGCCACCAGGCTGCTGGCGTCCGGCACCGGATGTCCCCCCTCCAGAACGGCCAGGCCGGCAGCTGCCAGCGCCTGAGCATCCATATGCCCTGGCTTGGAGATCACCAGGCCACCGACAAGCCGATCTCCCAGGGCATCCGCCGCTCCCAGCGCCATGGAACCCGCCGCCTTTCCCACGGCCACCAGTGCAAACTCACAACCATCACCGGAGGCAGAGAGATAGCGACTGACCAGCCTCCGCCCCTCCACCTGTGATAGTGCGGCACGAAAGATCTGCACCAGTTCTTCGCGCGCTTTCTCCATATTTTTCATCCTGCTAGCTGAATCCATCGTAACTTCTCAATAACTCAAGGGGCAAACGGGTAGGGTGGATCAAGGAGCGCAGCGACGGATCCACCAACGCGACCTAGCCTGGTGTATCCGCTCCGCTTGATACACCCTGCAGTTTAGATTATTGCCCGCACTTATTGAGAAGTAACCAAGGTTGAGAAGTAACCAAGGAGGCTGTCAGCGGTCCCCTTTGTACCAGGCAGGCATATTATCGGGCACATCCAGCCGGAATTCCCCATCCAGGGCTGCGAGCACTCTGGCGTCCCTTGAGTATACATCTGGTTTGAAGTAGAACTGGCCGTCCCGGGTACCAACAGTCCAGTAGAGCAGGAGTATCGGCATCTCGCTCTTCAAGGGGACGGAACGGGTTTCATTGGATTCGATTACCCGGTCGATCTCCTCCCGTGACCAGTTGCCGGGGTCATTCAGCAGGATCTCTGCCAGTTCAAAGGGTTTCTCTACTCGGATACAACCGGAACTGAAGGCTCGGGCCGTCTGCTTGAAACCGGATTTGTGCGGCGTGTCGTGCAGGTAGACCGCATGTTTATTCGGAAACATGAACTTGATCCGGCCCAGTGCATTCCTGGGTCCGGGGCCCTGGCGCAGCATGTAGGGAAAGTTTCTGCGGGTCACCTTCGTCCAATCGATCGTTGCGGGATCGATCTCCCTGCCTTTGCTGTCGATGACGCTCATATTCTTTTCCTGGAGGTAGCCCGGATCCTTCCTCAGTTTTGGCAGGATGTCCTCCGCGAAAATCGTAGGGGGCACGGTCCAGGTGGGATTGAAGACGATGTACCGTATCCTGTCCTGGAAAACAGGCGTTTGCCGATAGGATCTTCCTACCTGAATTTCTGACTTCCAAATGGCATTATGATCTTTTTCTAACTCCGCCTCGAAACCCGCAATATCCGCAACGAGGTACTCATCGGGCAGGTTGCGGTATACCCAGCGGGCCCTCTCCATGTTGACCCGAATCTGGTCTATGTGGTCAGTCACCGGCACATTCATTGCAGCCAGGGTTGCCTTGCCCACGATGCCGTCGGCTTCCAGCATATGCCGCCTCTGGAATCCTTCCACTGCCCCCTTCAACGTCTCGTCGTAGCGGGTGGGATCAGGGCTGGCAGGATCCGCGAGATCCCCGGTGATTGCAAGGCGTTCGCGGATAAGGGGGCCCCGCTCATCCCGCATGCCCGGCTTGAGGCTGGGGCCATCCGGTATCCGCGGCCAGCCACCCCGGGCCTCGATCTCCCGGTAACGAGCAAGCGCCTTTTTCATCACATCATACAGGGGACTGCGGGGAGCCAGCTGCCGCAGGAACGCCCCCAGAGATTCGGCATCGATGGCATCCTGCAAAAGGTCGACCGGGTCGCTGCCGGATATCCGGCGTTGCATATTCCAGTGCGGATCCAGGCGCTTGGGGTCAACCTTGCCATAAAGATAGTGGTAACCGAGGCGCACCAGCGCGTCGCTCAGCAGGATGTCGAATTCCGCCCGCTCGCACCCCCCCATGATGCCCGAACGATAGGTTTCCAGCCTGCTTTCCAGCGCTGCCTGGTGGTAGTCCTCCGGGATCAGGCCTTCGTCCCTGCTCGCATCGATAGCCGTAAGCAGTTCCTCGACGTTCCTGTTGCGGTTCCAGGCGAGGGTGAAGTCACGTCTGCGGTAGAACTCAGGAACCAGGGTGACGGCCGCGACAGTGTCGCCGTGGGTACTCTGGCGTCTGGCGCCATAGATCTGCTCGGTCCGGCCACACAGCTCGGAACCCGGGGGTTCCTTTTCGGCGGTTGAGGAAGCGGATGATACGGCCGATAACAACAACAGACAGAGAAACGATAGCAGTGAAACGGGGTTAAAGGTTTTCATGAGTTGTATACCCAATGGGAATTTTGCTAATATGCGCCGCAAGTTAGGCGAGGATACGGGTTACATGGATCAAAATAGACGACGAATTCTAAAGATTGCTGCATTCGCCCCGACGGGGCTGCTCCTGCCATGGCACGGCACCCAGGCCAGTAACCGGGAACGCAATCTCTCCTTCTATCATACCCACACGGGCGAAAAACTCTCAGTCGTCTACCACGATGGCAGGGAATACCTCCCCGAGTCCCTGAAAACGGTCAATGAATACCTGCGCGACTTCCGTACAGGTGACATCCACAGTATAGACCCGAAGCTGCTCGATCAACTGTATGTACTGCAGCAGGCCACGGAGAGTCGCGGCACCTTCCAGGTGATCTCCGGCTACCGTTCGCCCAGGACCAATTCCCGGTTGCGCCACAAGAGCAGTGGCGTGGCCAGAAAAAGTCTGCATATGCAGGGCAGGGCCATCGATGTACGCCTCACCGATACCTCTACCCGCAATCTGCGAAAGGCCGCCCTCGCCATGAAGTCCGGCGGAGTAGGCTATTATGGCCAGTCCAACTTCCTGCACCTGGATACCGGGCGATACCGCACCTGGTGAAGCCAGTTGTGCGTAAGGTTGTGCCCCATCACCCTGAACCGCTTATGATGTATCGGGCAGCTGTCAAGACTGCGGACGCCGCTGTTCTGGAAGCACCTTGTTGGCCAGGTAGGCATCACCCTCTTCCAGAGTAACGGGCTGGTAGGTCTGATCCACCAATGGCAGATCGAATTCATTCCAGCCACGCAGCCCGGTCTTCATATTGACCACCTCCTTGTAGCCCATCATCAACAATGTTCTGGCCGCCAGCAGGCTTCGGTTTCCGGAACGGCACACGACCACCACATAACGCTCATGCGCCATGGCCAATTCCGGCTCCGTCTCCTCGTAGTCCCACTCCACAGCAGACTCCAGCACGCCTCGGGGGACATTGATGGAATCCTCGATCCGCATAACATCGAATTCATAAGGTTCCCGGACATCCAGCACCAGCATGTCTCTGCCCGCTTCCATCTGGTCATGCAGATCCCAGGGGAATATCTCCTCGACTTCAGAAAGGCACTCTTTCAAAAAATCGCTAAATGTTTTCATCTCGATGCTCCAGACAGATTGGTCGACGGTTATCACAGGAAACAGGCTCCTGGTGTATCCGCTCCGCTTGATACACCCTGCATTTTAGATCTCAAGTTTCGGAGTTCATTGCTGTCAGCAGAAATGTAGGGTCGAATTTATTCGACCATCGAATCGGCCGAATGAATTCGGCCCTACAACGGCAATCTATCTACCCGCTTGATTAGGGGAAGAAGCG
>JAUUYI010000357.1 GCA_030590525.1 Sedimenticola sp.
ATTCCCGCGCTGGACCTGGCCGCCAACTACGATCAGCTCGGCGGCTTCATCACCGAACGCATCGCGCCCGAGTTCACGGCCTACGGACTGGAGCTCACCAAGATGCTGATCGAGAACATATCCCTGCCCCCGGAGGTGGAGGCGGCACTGGACAAGCGCACCAGCATGGGGATGCTCGGCAATCTGGATAAATACCTCAAGTACCAGACGGCCGAGGCCATGGGAAAAGGGGGTGAAGGCAGCAGCAGCATGTCCGATGCCATGGGAATGGGGGTCGGGCTGGCGATGGCGGGCAAGATGGCAGAGAGCATACGCAGCAGCGGTGCCACGCCACCACTCATACCGCAGCAGCCCGCCTATCACGTGGCGTTCGAGGGTGAGGCCCGCGGGCCATTCGATTCCAGTGAACTGAAACGGCTGATAAAGGAGGGCAGGCTCACCGGCCGCTCCCTGGTCTGGAGCGATGGCATGAGCGGCTGGCTGGCGGCTTCTGAGGTCGAGGCACTCCGCTCACTGCTGCCAGACGCCACACCGCCGCCACTGCCGCCCGGGTGACGTATGCAGGCACACACACCAGACCGGCCACGATGATCATCCGCCGAACAGACAGTTTGCCTTGTGAACGGTGAGGTAACGGCGGCTTCGTCGGAAATCCCACCGCCGCTTCAGAAGGCCACCTTCCCCTGCGCCCAATGCGGTGCAGCGCTGCATTTCGCCCCGGGCGAAGGTGCGTTGCAATGCCCCTGGTGCGGGCACGAGTCATCGATAACGGATTCCGGGGAGCGTATTCGCGAATACGACCTGAAGGAGGCGGTGCGCTCCCTGCAGAAAGCGGAGCGTGCGGAATCCGACCACGAGGCAGTCATCCATTGCGACAGCTGCGGTGCCGGGTTTCGCCTGGAGACCAACGTCCACTCCGGGGAGTGCCCCTTCTGTGGCAGCCCTGTGGTCACCGCCACCGACCGGCTGCGGCTGTTCAAGCCCCGCTCACTCCTGCCCTTCCGCATCAGCCGCAAGCAGGCCAGAGAGGCGTTTCGGGGGTGGATCGGTGACCTCTGGTTCGCCCCCGGGGCCATAGCCAGACACGCCCGTGAAGAGGGCAGGCTGGCCGGTATCTACCTGCCCTACTGGACCTACGACAGCCAGACAGCGACCCGTTACCAGGGAGAACGGGGCACCACCTACTATGTCCGGGTACGGGTACCCGTCGTCGTCAATGGCCGCCGGACGATGCAGACTCGCCGCGTCCCCCGGATTCGCTGGAGGGGTGTCAGCGGCGTGGTCGGGCGCCACTTCGACGATGTGCTGATCGGCGCGACCAACACCCTCCCCCGCACCATCACCGACCAGCTGCAGCCCTGGGACCTGGAGAACCTGGTGCCTTACAAAGAGGATTATCTCAGTGGCTTTCGCAGTGAGGTCTATCAGATTAAGGTCGATGAGGGTTTCGAACAGGCGCGGCGGGTGATGGATGGCATCATCCGGGGTGATGTCAGACGCGACATCGGCGGGGATCACCAGCGCATCACCCACCTGCATACCCGGCACAGCGACATGACCTTCAAGCACCTGCTGCTGCCGGTATGGGCCGCCGCATTTCGCTACCGGGAAAAAAGCTACCGCTTCGTCATCAACGGCAGAACCGGCAAGGTACAGGGTGAGAGGCCCTACAGCTGGATAAAGATCGGGCTCGCCATCATCGCAGGCACCCTGATCGCTGCAGGCACCCTCTGGGCCCTCAACGAATTGGGGATGTTCCAGGGGATGAGCTATGGCCCTGGTACTCCAACAAGGTTGTATTGATGGGCTCAGCGGGCCTGGAAGAGGTCAGGCACAAGGCGCGTCTCGCAGGGAATGGCTTGCCCTTTTCTAGAGACGCAACGCCGTGGATGACCCCTTCCAGGCCCGCCCGAAGGGAGCCCCCCAAATGTGCCCATGCGGCGTTGCCGTCCTTGATAAGGGCGAGCCATTGTCTGCGGACGGCGCCTTGCATGGACACATTTGGGGGGCTCTGAGTCCGTCAATACAACCTTGTTGGAGTACTAGGCTATTGAACACCCGGTGCAGCAGCCGGCGACGCGCTACCTGACCCCAGCTCTTCCCGCTCTGGGGGCCGGCCGGGTGGCAGGCAGCTGAACGGGGCGCCCTACGGCACCACCCTGCAGCCGACGCTCTTTTCTCGCCTCACGCAGCCGTGGGTCCCTATTTCGGGCATAACCTCCAGTAGTATACTCGCCATACTCCTGTTGCCCCTGCCCGCTCTCTTCCCCCGTCCCGGAGGGGCTGTCCGACCCCCGGGCTTGAGCGTTTCCGCTCTGCTGTTCCAGTCGCTGCTGCTGCATCTGATCGGCCATCTTCTCGGTCTGTTTCAGGTTCTCGTCCGCCGCTTCCACATCGGCCTTGGAAGGTGATGGCGCCAACGGCACCGCTTCCACATCCACCGAGTCTGAAGGAGGGGTTGAAGAGAAGGTTACATGGCCGGCGCCATCCACCGATCTATAGGCAGTTTCTGCCATAACCGTTGTCGCA
>JAUUYI010000355.1 GCA_030590525.1 Sedimenticola sp.
AGAGTCCCCCACCCACCCCAATTTTTCCACCCTGTATCAGAGTCTGGACTTGCAGGAACAAAAGCTGGGTTCCAGCCGCAAGACCATGAGCCAGCTGAAAAAGCAGCCGCCGGATTTCCTGGTGGCAGAGTTCTTCTACGGCTTCAGCAACAACTATGCAGGGATCAATATCAGCAACCTGGATGTGATGCTGTACAGCCTGCAAAAATATGCACCGGCTACCCGGCTGATCGTCATGGTGAGCAAGGACGAGCACGAATATGTAGACCAGCTGAGGCGTATATTTCCCATTCATGCGGTGTTGCAACAGCCGGTGAGTGAAGCGGATATGCGGGCGGCGTTGGGATGAGATTGCGGGTCCAGTAATCTGCCTCACCTTGCAGGAGGGTCTAACCGATACATGTGACGGGAAGTCTGCTGGATATGAATATCACTGAAGCGTCCGGTCAACTCCCCAAGACGATCGATCCGCCGCTGCAGCTCATTGATGCTTATGGGAGGAAATCGGTGGTCGTGATAACGCAGGTTGTTGCGGTGTCCCTGACGATGCATGTTGATGCGCTTTTTCCCGGTACGTATCTTGGTCTGTAGCCACCCCTTCAGGTAATCGGGGATGGGCACAGGCGCAGGCTGCCGTTGATCGTATCCTGCGGCTATTAACACATCCACCATCCGTTCGGCGGCAAATGGCCCGCTCAATGCCGCGATATTGTGTGCCAGTAACCGTTGCTGATCTTCAGACTGCTCCGCGCCCAAGTCGCCGCTCAGGATGTTGCTCAGGGTTTCAACCACTTGATCTACGCTCTCGGCTGGATGTCCGAACCCCTGGGGCAGGGGATCCTCGAGCCCGGGTTCAGAAAGAGGCCGGAAATTAACGGCGGGCAAACCAAGGACGGCGGCTTCTATGAGTGTTGTGCAGCCATTGGCGACCAGTGCCCGGGCTGCCAGCAGCCAGGGAACCACGCTGCCCTGGTTGATTACGTGCAGATTGGGGTGCTCCGCAGCTATCGCCTGCCAGGGTTCATGGCTTTCAGACGGATGCGGACGCAGCACGATATTCTGTTGCGGAAAAGCCTTGCAGATGACTGGCAGCAGTGCGAGGAATTGTTCGAACAACCGGACCTTCATGCGTCCCCGACCCACGTCGAACGAATTATCAGCATCCGGGCCCCGCCCCTCTACCGCTGCCTTCATCTCACCGAGATGGGAGAAGAAGTGGTTGATCTGACCGAAATTGGTATTGATCAGCAGAAAGTCCCCGTAACGCTCCCTGATCCTGTCGGCTTCCGGGCGGTAGAATTCACGCAGTTCGGGCCGCATCAAATCGATCCGGGGATTGCCCGTGATGTGAATTGGCACACCGGTGTAGGCAGGATACTCCCGCAGGGCATTGGCATTGTCCTCGCCCCATGCCATCAGGTGAGAGACATTAGGCACCGTCCCGGGCGAGAGCCTGCGCTGGTAGTATTCCTCGTCACTCGCGAAACGTACCAGTCCCTCTTCGTCCCAGGCCACGATCTCATGGCCCAGTTTGCGTAAAATGCCGAACATGCGGTTGCTCAGCTTGCGCATACTCTTGGCCAGATAAACCCCTCTCGGAATCGAGGCCACCCGATAGTGGACGAAGGCACGGGAGCCCAGCACCACAGGAAAACCCCGTTCTGCGGCCACAATGGAGAGCAAAAGTTTGGCATCCAGCTCGCGAACCTGGTTTTCCACCGGGATGATCAGGGTCGAGGCGCTCACTGTTGTTGCCGTTGTAGAATAAACTCCGCCCACGCCAGGTCCAGCGGCTCATCGATATTGACCACGGGCCGATCTATGGGGACTGCGACGGTGTCCTCCTGGATGATTTTGCCTTGATCCAGCAAGCCTTCCCGTGTCACTGCGTAAGTCAGTCCGTTACGGTAGTAGTAGGCGGGGATCATCTGCCGGGAGGTGTATCGCAGACCATCTTCCAGGTAGGGTTTCAGATGACCCCTGTCATCGATGCAGAGGCTCCGTTCGGGGGTGAAGTGGGCCGGGGTGCGGCTGACTGTAACCGCGGAACTGTTGCCGCCTTCCACCAGCATGCGCACCGTCTTCAATACATCATCCGGGCGTCGCAGCGGACTGGTGGGCTCCAGCAGCACCGAGATATCGATTCGGGTACCGTAATGCGCCTCGCTGGCACGCCAGGCATGCTGCCACATATCCACTGCAGTGGAGCGGTCACCGGCCAGCTCGGTTGGACGCATAAAGGGCACCGGCAGGCCATGTTGCCGAGCCTCTTCTGCGATCTCCTCATCATCTGTCGAGAGTACACTGTAGTCCAGCCAGTCAAGCCCGGCCACTACATCGGCGGTCCGGGCAATGAGTGAACGACCGGCTATCCTCGACAGATTCTTGCGGGGAATGCCTTTGCTCCCTCCGCGTGCAGGAATCACCGCAAGGACGATTTTATTCTCAATACTCATCTGCTACCTATCAGCGACTGTAAGAAACTCGTAGGTCGGAATTTGCCTACATGGATGTAGGTAAGGGGCGTGGTTGCTACAGGCTTCCTGCCTTCTCGCAACATAAGCACATCCCTGTGCAAAAGCA
>JAUUYI010000063.1 GCA_030590525.1 Sedimenticola sp.
GGTTGGCCCCCTTCCCCAGATCGATCAGGATCAGGTCACTGTCACCCCGGTCGGTGCGCAGCTGAGGGGTCAGGGTGCGCCGGACATCCGTGACCGGAGCAAATCCGCTGATAATGAGTGACAGCGGCGCGGTCACCTGCCGCTGCTCACCATCCTGCTCCCAGACACTCTTCATGGACATGGAGTCCTTGCCCACCGGAATCGCGATACCCAGGGCCGGACAGAGTTCCATGCCCACCGCCTTCACCGTATCGTAAAGCCGGGCATCTTCTCCCGGATGGCCCGCCGGGGCCATCCAGTTGGCCGAGAGTTTGATGTCACCGATTGCATCGATATCGGCGGCAGCCAGGTTGGTCAGCGTCTCACCGATGGACATCCGTCCGGACGCCGGGGCATCCAGCAGGGCCAGGGGGGCACGTTCACCCAGGGCCATTGCCTCGCCGCTGTAACCCAGGTAGTCGGACAGGGTGACGGCAACGTCGGCCACTGGCACCTGCCAGGGTCCGACCATCTGGTCGCGAGCCACCTGTCCGGTGATGGAACGGTCACCGATCGTGATCAGAAAGCTCTTGTTGGCCACTGCCGGGAGTCGCAGCACCCGCAATGCGGCCGGCTTCAGCTCAATGCCCTCCAGCGCCAGCTCTCTCTTCTGATAAGGGTAGCGCGTCACCTCCCTCAGCATCCCGGGTGGCTTGCCGAACAACAGCGGCATCGGGATATCGATGGGATTATTATCGAACATGCCATCGCCCATCAGCAGCCGATCATCATCGGTGGCCTCTCCCACCAGCGCATAAGGGCAGCGTTCCCGCTTGCAGATCGCACGAAACTCCTCCAGCCGGGCACTATCCACCGCCATCACATAGCGCTCCTGAGCCTCGTTGCACCAGATTTCCATGGGTGACATGCCCGGTTCGTCACTGGGTATGGCCCGCAGTTCGAAACGGCCACCACGGGCTGAATCATGGACCAGCTCAGGCAAGGCGTTGGAGAGGCCACCCGCCCCCACGTCATGGATGAACAGAATCGGGTTCTCTTCACCTCGCGCCCAGCAACGGTCGATCACCTCCTGGCAGCGCCGCTCCATCTCCGGGTTGGAGCGCTGCACCGAGGCAAAATCCAGATCCTCGGCAGAGGTGCCACTGGCCATGGAGGAGGCCGCCCCTCCTCCCAGCCCGATCAGCATCGCCGGGCCACCCAGCACCACCAGCGGAGAGCCGGCCGGAAAGCTGCACTTTTCAATCTGCTCCTCGCGGATACTCCCGAGTCCGCCCGCCAGCATGATCGGTTTGTGATAACCCCGCAGTTCATCACCGGTCGAGCCAGGTACCCGCTCCTCGTAGGTGCGAAAGTAGCCGCACAGGTTGGGCCGGCCGAATTCGTTGTTGAAGGAGGCTCCGCCGACCGGCCCCTCCAGCATGATCTCGAGAGCGGATGCAATACGCCCGGGCTTACCGTGATCGGTCTCCCAGGGTTGTTCCGCACCGGGAATGCGCAGATTGGAGACGGAAAACCCGGTCAGCCCGGCCTTGGGCCGGGAGCCTCGCCCGGTGGCCCCCTCATCACGGATCTCACCACCGGATCCGGTGGCCGCCCCCGGTTCGGGGGAGATGGCGGTGGGATGATTATGGGTCTCCACCTTCATCAGGATGTGGAGCCGTTCCCGGGTGTAACCATAAGCGTGATCACTGGGGGCCGGGATGAATCGCTCCCCTTCCGGCCCCGTCATCACTGCCGCATTATCCTTGTAGGCGGAGAGTACGCCATCCGGTGAGCAATCGGTGGTGTTGCGGATCATGCTGAACAGGGATCGGGGCTGACGTTCTCCATCGATGATCCAGTCTGCATTGAAAATCTTGTGCCGGCAGTGCTCGGAGTTGGCCTGGGCGAACATCATCAACTCCACGTCGCTGGGGTTGCGCCCCAGGGCCTGAAAGCTCTCCACCAGATAATCGATCTCATCATCCGACAGGGCCAGCCCCAGCTCCCCGTTGGCGCAGATCAGCGCCGGTTTTCCAGCGCCGACCACATCCACTCGGGTGAAGGATCTCGGCCTGGCGTGAATGAACAGCCCGGCGGCATCCCCTGTCTCGAAGAAGACCGCTTCCGTCATCCGGTCGTGCAGCACCGCCATAGCGGCGGTCAGCTCCCTGTCGTCCAGATCACCCTCTGCCGGGGCGAGATAATAGCCGATCCCCCGCTCCAGTCGCTTCACTGTGGTCAGACCACAGTTGCGGGCAATATCGCTGGCTTTCGAAGACCATGGAGAGATGGTACCGGGCCGGGGCACCACCAGCAGTAAGGTACCTTCCGGCGGGTGAGCATGGAGCTGGGGGCCATACTGCAGCAGGCGCTCCAGCACCGTCTGCTCTTCAGAAGTCAGTGCCTGCTCCAGCTCGACAAAGTGAATGAACTCCGCATACAGTCCCAGCGGCCTGCCCACAGCCCCGACCAAACGCTGTTCGAGCTTGTTGAGGCGAAAATCGGAGAGGGCGGGGGCACCACGAAGAGTGAGCATCTTGCACCTGGCTTTCAGTTTTTAGTGGAAGGCGCAATGATACCGCAATTGGCTGTCAGGCGATCGCCCCATCAGCCGGTATCCCGGGGGTCACCTGATTCCCACGCGCTGCGGGGCCGGCGGATTTCAAAGCGATTCGATGCGGCGGCGATGATACAGGGAGTAGTAGCGGACATTTGCCGGCGCGTGGGAGATGAGGCCGGAAATCAGGATGATCCCGATAAACAGTGGCTGCCTCAGTTCGGGCCAGAGCGGGATGATTCCCAGCAACAGCATCTTCAGCAGAATCGCCTGTCCTCTCAACTGCACCAGCCAGACCCCGTCGTTCCAAATGGAGATCAGGATCAGGCCCGTCCCGGAGAGCATGGTCAACTGCAGGTAGAGGCGCCAGCTCTGATCCACTCCGGCATAGAGAAAACCCGCCCCAAGCCCTGCAACGCCGAGAAGGTGCAGGGTGCGCAAGGCGATATTGACCCAGCGCTGCCCCTTGAAGTAGCGTGACTGAGCTGGAAAAAGGGAGTTTCTGAATGACATGGCCCTTAGCCCGAAGATTTCATAAATTTGCGCCGATATCGCGCAGTATATTGGTTTCACAAGGAAATTTCCGAAGGAGCGGCGTATCGGTGACTACGGCCGACTGAGGGAATATTCCTTGTGGAATCAAGAGACAAGCGAGATCAAGCACAATTTGTGAAAGATTCGGGTTAAACCTCGAACCACCCACTCGCCTGATCCTGGTGCGTGAGAGAGAGACGCCGCTCCAGCTGGGGGGCTGCCTCGATCAGCGCCTCACAGGCCAGTTCCGGGGTGTTGTTCTTCTCGCTCAAATGGGCGGCCACCAGATGTTCCAGACCCGCATGATCCAGCCTTTTCAGCAGTGCTGCCGCCTGAGCGTTGCTCAGATGACCCAGGTCGCCACCGACCCGCCGCTGCAGTGACGGGGGATAAGGTCCACGGGCCAGCATGCCGGGGTCATGGTTGCACTCGAGCAACAGCCCGGTGCACCCTTCCAGCATAGCAACGGCGTGAGGTGTGATCATACCGGCATCGGTCAGCACGCCCAGCCGGGCAGCACCACTGCGGAACACGAACTGCACCGGCTCCCGGGCGTCGTGGGGCACCGGGTAGGGCAGTACCTGGATATCACCAATATGGAATGCGGGTTGGTGGGCGTGGATCAACCGCGCATCAGGCAGGCGCCCGAGGCGCCCGGAACGAAAGGTGCCATGGGTGAGCCAGACCGGTAGTCGGTAGCGCCGGGCCACCGGTCCCACACCCCGCACATGATCCTGATGCTCGTGGGTAACCAGAATCCCATCCAGCGTGTCCGGTGCCACTCCGGACAGCGCCAGCCGACGCTCCAGTTCCCGGGCGGCAAAACCACAATCGAGCAACAGCCGCGTCTCCGCCGTCTCGATCAGTGTGGCATTGCCCCGGCTGCCGCTACCCAGTGAAATGAAGCGCAACCGCCTGTCGCCGTTCAGCGAATCTGTTCCTGTATCAGGGTTAGAATCCGCTTGGCGGTCTCGGAGTTGTCCTCTTCGCCATTGACGTTCTGTATCGTCACCAGGGTCGTCTCTTCGCCCTGCGACTGCAGCCTGACCTGATACTGATTCTCCTTGTCGATATCCGCATCCTTATCCTTCCAGAAGGCCAGTTTGTCCAGCATGCCTTCATCCTTCACGCCCTTCATCGGGTCATTGTAGCGGACATAATAGATACTCTGGGTGCGATCCCGGTCTTCCACCGCAAAACCCACCCGGTCGAGGGCAACGCCCGTGAGGCGCCAGGCCCGATCCAGCTCCTCGTCGACGACGAGAGATACTTGATCATTCTTGTCGGTCAGCCGCGAACGCGCACGGACTGACTGGCCCTTTTTCGCCAGCTCGCTGTTCGCCACTGTCTCACTGCTCCCCATATAGACCATCAGGCGACGCAGCATCTCCGCCTCCAGACCCGGGTCCGGGGGCCGCGGATTCCAGACAGTGCGCTCCACCATGCCCTGACCATCCTGAATAATCGACTCTTCCATCCCCCGCTGAGTCAGGTAGAGTTCGGTGGTTCCCGGCTCTTCGCCCGATTCGATACGGACCCGAAACTGGTCCCGGGTCGATGCAGAGTAGAGCCCGTCGAAGACATTGCGAAACAGGTCGGTGATAAAATCATTCTTGATGTCGGCCCGGTTTTCGATCCAGTCAGTCACCATGATGCCTACCGTCGGGTCCTGCTCCTCCAGCAGAATTCCCTTTTCCTGCCAGTAATCCGCCACCTTAAACCAGACATCATCCGGCTCTGCCTGGATCACCAGCCAACGATCCTGGCCATCCCGTTTCACTTCGATACCCTCGAAACCGGGCAACACCCCGCCCACTGCGCCGCTACGCCCCGTTGTCGCGACCCTCTGACGCGTCTCGAACCCTGACAACGTGGACCTGCTCGGCATCCGGGCATCCGGGATCATGAGTTCATCGTTGATACTGCTGCGGGTCATGTCCGGTGGAATCTCCAGGTTCCTGGTCGCCTCCTTACTCTTTTTGTACTCCACTTTCTTGTCCGGCAGTATCTTTTCACTACCCGGTATCATACTGCAGCCGGCGACCCCCGCCAGCAGCAGCGCAACGGTGAACGACCTCAAGGGTGTTGCAAGCATAGCCATTCAGATAACCCCAGCCTGGCTCAATGCCTGGCGCAACGGATCATGGAACTGTTCTGCCAATGGGGTCAACGGCAGACGGATCCCGCCGGGCATCATCCCCATCTCGGTCAGGGCCCACTTCACCGGGATTGGATTGGCCTCCAGAAACAGATCGCGGTGCAACACTGCCAGACGCTGGTCGATCTCCAGTGCACCCACCTCGTCACCCTGCAACGCCGCCTTCACCATCTGGTGCATCGCAGCCGGCGCAACGTTGGCTGTGACGGAGATCACCCCCTGCCCTCCCGCCAGTACCAGTTCCCTGGCGGTGGCATCGTCACCGCTGATGATGTCAAACCCGTCACCCGACAACTCACGGATCGCAGCGACCCGCTCCAACTCCCCTGTCGCCTCCTTGACCCCGACGATATTGGAGATCTTCGACAGCCGACCGACGGTCTCCGGCAGCATGTCACAGGCAGTCCTTCCCGGGACGTTGTAGAGAAGCTGGGGTATCGCCACGGCCTCTGCCACGGCCTTGTGGTGCAGGAACAACCCCTCCTGAGTCGGCTTGTTGTAGTAAGGGGTTACCAGCAGACAGGCATCGGCCCCGGCCTCCCTTGCGCACTCTGTCAGGCGAATTGCTTCAGTGGTGGAATTGGCACCGGTGCCGGCTATCACCGGCACCCTCCCGGCAACAAATTCAATCACCTGCCGGATCAACCGGCAGTGCTCCTGCTCGTCCAGGGTGGCGGATTCGCCGGTGGTACCTACAGCCACTATGGCGTCCGTCCCCTGCCCGATATGCCAGTCAATCAGCCCACGCAGGCTGTTTTCATCGACGCTGCCGTCCTCCATCATGGGGGTGACCAGCGCTACCATGCTGCCTTGAAACATGCTTGAAGCTCCAGGGTATTAGGGGTTAATCGCTCATTCTAATGCGTCTGCCAATATTCAGGCAAGAACTCTCCTGTCTGTAGAGTTACGGACGACTGATAGCAGACATCCACAAACAGGGTTAAACTCGGGGTAACTATTCAGCTCATTTCATGGTCAATTCCAAAGCATGCTGAATAGTTACAACTTGGGAAAGGAACGATAATCCAGGAGCCTATTCGCGACATGACCCCTACAAAAAATTTTCTTGTGATCTCCGCTCTGGGTGGAGACCGATCCGGCATAGTGGACCAGCTGTCCAGGATTATCCTCGACAACGGCTGCAGTATCGTGGACAGCCGGATGACCGTCCTTGGTGGCGAATTTGCGATCCTGCTCATGATAGAGGGAAACTGGAATACCCTGGCCAAACTGGAGGGAACCCTGCCCGGCATAGAACAGCAACTTGGCCTCACCATCATTGCCAAGCGCACCACCGAGCGCCCGAGCGGGCCGGATCTCCTTCCTTACGGCGTGGAAGTGGTCTCTCTGGACCATCCCGGCATCATCCACCATCTGGCCAGCTTCTTCTCCCAACGCAAGATCAACATCGAAGACATGGCCACCAGCGCCTACGCCGCCGCCCACACCGGCACCCCCATGTTCGCAGTCCATATGACCGTAGGCATCCCGTCAAATATCCATATCGCCACCCTGCGGGAAGAGTTCATGGAGTTCTGTGACTCCATGAACCTGGATGCCGTGCTTGAACCGATCAAGAGCTGAACGCGTCCCTGAATAATATATAAAATAAACAAGGAGTTAATAATTATGGCTCGGATCACTACAGGCAGTAAGGTCCCGGATGTGGATCTCCATATGACCGCTGACAAGCGGGGGCGACTCTCAGGCTTTTCTGGAAAGATCGTGGTCCTCTACTTCTACCCCAGGGCGAACACTCCCGGCTGCACCCAGGAGGGATTGGACTTCAAGGCTGCCATCAACAAATTTCGACGTCAGTCGACCGTGATCCTCGGCGCCTCCCGGGACAGCCTCAAGGCTCAGGAGAATTTCAAGGTCAGGCAGGAATTCCCCTTCGAGCTGATCTCGGACCCGGATGAGGAGCTATGTAAACTGTTCGACGTCATCAAGCTGAAGAACATGTACGGCAAGCAAGTATATGGCATCGAGCGCAGCACCTTTCTCATCGATGCCGAGGGTGTGCTGCGTCAGGAATGGCGCAAAGTAAAGGTCCCCGGGCATGTGGATGAGGTACTGGAAGCGGTCAAGGCGCTGAGGAAAGAGGGGTGACGGAGGGGGATTCCCGTCAGCGCCGACTGTTCGTTCTCGATACCAACGTGCTGATGCACGACCCCAGTGCCATTTTCCGCTTTCAAGAGCACAGCATCTTTCTACCGATGGTAGTGCTGGAGGAACTGGACCGAGGCAAGAAGGGCACCTCTGAAGTGGCACGCAACGTCCGTCAGGCGTCCCGCTTTCTCGACCAACTGATGGCTGGAGTGAGCAAGCAGGAAATCGATGCCGGCCTGCCGCTACCCGCCCCCGGTGACGGACTGGAGCACGGGCGCCTCTTCTTTCAGACGCGTCATCTTCCCGACCTGCTGCCAGAGACTCTGCCCGGCAGTATCCCGGATAACAACATCCTCGGCACCACCCTGGCCCTGCAGGAGGAGTTCGTGGAGACCGATGTCATCCTGGTCTCCAAGGACATCAACCTGCGGATCAAAGCAGCAGTGCTGGGTATCCGTACAGAGGACTATTTCAACGACAAGGTACTGGACGATGTTGACCTTCTCTACAGCGGTATGGAGGAGTTGCGGACAGACTTCTGGGAGAGCCATTCCAAGGATATCGATTCGTGGAAAGAGGAGGGTCGCACCTTCTACCGGGTGAGCGGACCGGACGTCGAGGAGTGGTACCCCAATGTGTGCCTCTATACGCCAGGGGAAGTGCATTTTGAGGCCATGGTCCGTACCGGTAACCGGATTGATCCGGTGATCGAACTGGTCTCAGACTATCGTGTAGATAAACACGCTGTCTGGGGCATCAAGGCGCGTAACCGGGAACAGAATTTCGCCTTGAATATGCTGATGGACCCGGAGCTGGATTTCGTCTCCCTGCTGGGTACCGCCGGCACCGGGAAAACCCTGCTGGCGCTGGCGGCGGGCCTGGCCCAGACACTGGATCAAAACCTCTATCGGGAGATTGTCATGACCCGGGCCACGGTCCCGGTGGGGGAGGATATCGGTTTCCTCCCAGGGACAGAGGAGGAGAAGATGACCCCCTGGATGGGTGCGCTGATGGACAACATGGAGGTGTTGACCCAGACCGAGGGGAGTGAGTGGGGGCGAGCCGCCACCGATGATCTGTTGCGCTCACGAATCCGCATTCATTCACTCAACTTCATGCGTGGCCGTACCTTTCTCAACAAATACATCATCCTGGATGAGGCACAGAATCTGACACCAAAGCAGATGAAGACCCTCATCACCCGTGCCGGGCCTGGCACCAAGATCGTCTGTCTCGGTAATGTGGCCCAGATCGACACCCCCTATCTGACCGAAACCACCTCTGGACTCACCTATGCCGTGGATCGCTTCAAAGCCTGGCCCTACAGCGGCCACATCACCCTACGACGGGGCGAACGCTCACGGCTGGCGGATTTTGCTTCGGAGCAACTCTGAGCCGGTTTTTATAAAAATTTTCTCGCGCAAAGATGCAAAGGAAAGACAAACCCTGAAAATCAAAGGCGTTCTCACGCAAAGGGCGCAAAGGCGCAAAGAAAAACAAAAAAAGATGAATGCTTCTGTTGGGGTGACTTTGAGTAAACACCCTGCTATCGAACGGCTGAGAATAACAAAATCGAGTAGTCACGATTATGTTATGCATGAGTTCAGACGGAGCCTGATCGGAATTCCGGGGGACGGTGCGCACGGCTTGCGCCGCGCACACCCTAC
>JAUUYI010000174.1 GCA_030590525.1 Sedimenticola sp.
CCGCCCTCGTCGCCTTCCTGGATGAGGCCAGTGGTGATGAGATCACGGTTCCAGCACCTGAGATTCCCCGTTACGCCACCATGCCCGACGTGCCCGGGCTTACCCAGGCAGGGGCAAAACGCATCGGGATAGAGGCGTATCTCCACGCCCGGGAACAAAGTGATTCAGGATGGTGAACAATATGGCTAGAGAAAACGAGATCGCCACGCACCACAACAACTGCCTCTCCCGCAGAGCGTTTCTGTTGCGTAGCGGAATGGTCGCCGCCGGCAGCCTCGTGCTGCCTCTCGTCCCGGGACTGAATGGTCAGACCCTGGCCGCCCAGGTGGCCCATTATCCGAGGATGTTTATCACCCGGATAAGCACCTTGGAGCGGCATACGCCGGTACTGTTCAACTATCCGGATCACCAGAGGAATTCGACCTGCATGCTGGTCAAATTGGGTGCAAGGGCTGGCGGAGGGCTCGGTCCGGCGCGGGATATCGTGGCCTTCAATACGCTGTGCCCGCATATGGGGGGCCCCCTGGTGGGGACCTATAAACCCGCGGAGCAGGTATTGGGCCCCTGCCCCTTTCACCAGTCACTGTACGACCTGACACGGCACGGCATGATCATCAGCGGCCACGCCACCGAGAGCCTGCCTCAGGTACTGCTGGAACTGGAGGGTAACGATATCTACGCGGTGGGCCTGCTCGGGCTGATATACGGTCGCCATGACAACCTCAAGGCATAGGAGCCTGTCCGAGAATAGAGAACCTACTGCGGAAAAGCCATTTTGGCCCATTTTTCCGCTCATTTTCGTTAAATATGATGAACTATTCGCCTCAAATGACCGAAAAAATGGACTCAAAATGGCTTCCCCTCGCAACGACCGCCAGGGATGGCGGCAAGGATTGTTCCTACAATCCTATTGCATTTCCTCCATCCATGGAGGTCAGAAGTGCCGGTTTTGCAGGAGCAACAAACCGGTCGGTTTCTATTCTCGGACAGGCTCCTAGGAGGGCCGCAGACCATGTCCAATGAAACCTCCTCACCGCTGTTCCAACCGGCCGACAGCGTCCCCCTGCCCCCCCGAGATGCCGACGTTCTGACCACCTGCTGTGACTATTGTATCGTCGCCTGCGGTTACAAGGTCTACCGCTGGCCGGCCGAAGGCCCTCATGGTGGCCCCGAAAAGGGCCAGAACGCGCTGAATAGAAACTATACCCTGGGCCCAATGCAGGGCAACTGGCTCGGCCCGAACCAGTTCACCCAGGCACTGCACAATGGTCGGCTGCATAACATTGCCATCGTTGCGGACGGTGATGCCGATGTGGTCAACGTGGGGGGCGATCACAGCATCCGTGGCGGCTGTCTGGCGCAGAAAGTCTACAGTGAGAATAAGCTGACCCGGGATCGCCTGAAACACCCACTGCTGCGCATCGACGGCGTTCTGGTCCCCGTCAGTTGGGATCTGGCCCTGGACGTTGCCGCCGAACTGTCCAAATATGTCATCCAACGGCATGGTGAAAGCGCCTGGGCATTGAAATACCAGAGCTATCAATTCTTCGAAAACACCTATGCGCTCACCCGTCTGGCCTTCAGAAGCATAAACACGCCGGCGGTGGCCCACCACGACCACCCCTCCATTGTCAGTGGCGCTTCAGGCTGGGTGGATATCGGTTATGACCCGTTCCCCGCCGCGTATGAAGATTTCGCCCTGGCCGATTGCATCCTGATCTCAGGCACCGACCCCTATGAGACCAAGACCATCGTCTGGAACGAATGGATCCTGAAAGGGATCCGTTCAAACAATACCCGCGTCATCATGGTCAATCCACGCAAGACCATGGGGGCCGCCTTCGCCGAGCGGCACGGTGGGCTGCACCTGGATGTAAACCCGGGATCCGATACGGCCCTGCACCTGGCCCTGCAACGGATCATTCTGGAGAATGGCTGGGAGGACACGGATTTCATCGAGCAATGGGTCGCCAACAAATGGGACGCCGATTCCGACGCCGGCCAGGGAACCCGAGACACCCCCCGGCAGTGGCGGACCACCTGGGACCGTTTCCAGGTCGATGGCTTCCGGGCGTGGAAACAGTGGCTCCTCGCCCAGGAGGAGTCCAGGCTGGATGTCGCTGCCCGCATCACAGGCATCTCACCTGAAAAGATCCGGCAGGCGGCCGAGATGATGGCCCGGCCGCGGGCCGGCGGCAAGCGGGTCAAGACGACGATTGCCATCGAAAAGGGCAACTACTGGTCCAATAACTATCTCAACACCGCGTCGATCGGTAACCTCGGGGTGATCCTGGGCTGTGGCGGGCGCCCCGGGCGCGCCATCACCCGGCTGGGCGGCCATCAGCGTGGCGGGCGCAACGGTGGCCGCTATCCTGACTGGAAGTCGCCCAATAAGATGCCGGGGCGCAGACGCCAGCGTCTGGATCTGGACCGCTGGGTCGAAGGCGGCCATGTACGCTTCGCTTATGTCGTAGGTACTACCTGGATCCAGGCCATGGCCGGCTCACAGGCCCTGTCAGAGACGTTTCAGCGGCTGACCCGGGACAATCCACACCAGGTCCGTTCCCGGGACAAGCAGCAGATCATCGAAACCCTGAAGCAGCGGGTCGACTCCGGCGGGATGCTGGTTGTCAATCAGGATATCTATCTCACAAACCCCATCGGCACCCTGTTCGCCGACATCGTCCTGCCGGCTGCCACCTGGGGCGAATCCAACTTCACCCGCTGCAATGGTGAGCGGCGCATCCGCCTCTACTCCAAATTCTATGACCCACCCGGCGAGGCGAAACCCGACTGGGAAATCGTCTCCATGCTGGCACGCAAAATGGGGTTCGAAGGTTATGACTGGCGAGGCCCCAGTGAGGTTTTCGAGGAGTCATGCGCCTTCAGCCGTGGTACCCGTACCGATCACCAGGTGCTGTGCACTCTGGCCGGGCTGCGCGGTATGACTGCCCACGAACTGTTAAGGAGTTATGGCACTACCGGTCTGCAATGCCCCCTGTTCCTGGACGGCAACGAGATACTGGAGAGCAAAAGGCTGCACGCATTTGAACGCAAAGACATACCCGAGACCGGCCCGGCGGGCCTGTCGGTACAGCGCAGGCAGATCATGGCCTTCAAATCCCATACCGGCAAACTCAACCTGCTGAAATCCCCCTGGGGTATCTGGGCTGATTTCTATGCATTCATGCAACCCCGGGGGGATGAGCTATGGGTCACCAACGGGCGTATCAATGAAATCTGGCAGTCGGGCTTCGATGATGTGCAGCGCCGCCGTTACATCCAGCAGCGCTGGCCGGAAAACTACCTCGAGATCCACCCGGGCGACGCCCGCCAGCGGGGCATCGAATCAGGAGACCGGGTGCGCATCGCATCGGACCGGGTGCCGGTTCAGAAAGGCCTGATTCTGGGCATCAAAAGCGACGATATGTGGTTTTCCGGCCTGATGAAACACAACCACATCGAGTTGGTGAGTGGCCAGTTCGAGGCCGTCGCCATCGTGACGCCCGCGATCAAAAGGGGGGTGGTATTCAGCAACTACCTGAACAAATCCAATCCGGCCAACAGCATCACGCCAAGGGTGCCCGACCCCCTCTCCATGAACTACCGGTTCAAAATCTCCTCGGGGGTGGTGACGAAGATCGGAGAGTCCCCTTACAAAAACAGCTTCGCCCAGATGAGCTTCAAACGGCGAACGATCTTATGATGCATCTATCGCATGTTTCTGGATGCGGTAGAGCAGGGTGTCCCGGCTGACGCCCAGCAACCGCGCCGCCTTGCTGCGGTTGCCACCGCTCATTCCCAGCGCCTGGCGTATCATATCGCCCTCCAGGGCCAGCAGATCGATACCTTCGGCCGGCAGCACGAAGCGGGACCACCCCCCTGTCCGCTGCTGCGCGGGGCCTCGCCTGATCTCCAGGGGCAGATCCTCTGGCTGGACCATATTGCCCGCCATCAGGATCACCATACGCTCGCAGAGATTGCGAAGCTCCCGCACATTTCCAGGCCAGGCGTACAATTTGAGCAGATTGCGCGCAGTCACCGAGTAGCGCGGTGCGCGACGACCATGAAAAGCCGCCAGTTCTGCATTAAACTGCTTCAGCAACAGCACGATATCGTCCTGGCGTTTCCGCAGCGGCGGGAGTTCGATGGGCACTACGTAGAGACGGTAGAAGAGATCCTCCCGTAGCGAACCCGCATCCGTCGCCGCCTGGAGGTCCTGGCTCGATGAGGCAATGACCCGCAGACCTGGAAACCCTGGGCGACTGCTACCCAACGAATCAAACAGGTGCAACAGCCAGGCCTGGGGCTCTGCAGACAGCTCAGCCACATCTTTCAGAAGCAGAGTCCCGCCCAGCCCAGGTGCCGCTGCAGCACTCCGCTGCACCGCTTCCTCCAGTTCCAACACCGTTATGCCGGCGCAGCTGACGGCCACGAACGGCCGTTCCCGCCGCCGGCTGACCGCATGTATCTCCCGGGCCATCCGCTCCTTGCCCGCACCCGGTTCACCCTGCAACAGGACCGTGGTATCGGTACCAGCCACCATTCTCGCTGCATGGAGAACGCGCGTAAACTCCGGCGAGTTACCCACTAGATGCGATGTCACGTCGTTCATGATCCAACCCCTGCCTGACCATTGCCCGTTGCTGCTACATCCAGCAGTTCCGGGAACCAGAGTGTAAACAAACCCAATAGCACTATCATAACTCCAACAGCCTCGCGGAGATAAGGTCTTCGGGCAAAACGATACAGACGGGCCGCCAGGAAGCCAGCCGCAAACACCGACGGCAGGGTACCCAGGCCAAACGCCATCATGTACAGGGCACCATCGAAGGGTCCCACACGGGTCGCGGTGGATATCAGCATGGTGTAGACCAGGCCACAGGGCAACCAGCCCCAGATCAGGCCGTAGGCAACGGCCTGAGGCAAGCTGACCACAGGCATCAGCCGGCGTCCCAGGGGCTCCAGCCGACGCCAGAGCGGTACCCCGATGCGCTCCACCTGAGCCAGGCGAGGCAACCAGCCGGCAACATGGAGCCCGATCAGAATCACGATCAGGGCTGCCCCCCACTGCAGCCAGCGATGCCCCTGCCCCGGCCCGAGCAGTTCCAGCAGGCGACTCCCGACTGAACCCATAAGGGCACCAGCCGCCGTATAGCTGAGGATACGACCGGTGTTATAGGCCATCAGAAAGGCCATGAAGCGATTGTTATCCTGACGGATTTCGGCAGGCAAACCATAGCTCAGGGCGCCCATGATACCGCCACACATGCCAACACAGTGGATGACGCTGAAGAGTCCAACAGTAAAGGCCAGGGGTAGTGAGATATCCAATAAGGCATCCGGTCAG
>JAUUYI010000234.1 GCA_030590525.1 Sedimenticola sp.
CTGGGGAAGCTCGTCATCATGAAAGATATGTCTGTGGTGGGCGAGGTGCAGTTGGGTGCAAGGAAGATTTTCATCGGCCGTACTGCGGCATCCAACGTGCATCTGAACGATATCGCGGTCAGTCGACGCCATGCCTGCCTCACCCGAGTCTACGACGACTACTTCGTGGAGGACCTGCAGAGCACCAATGGGACCTTCCTCAACCATTCTCCGGTATCCAAGCACATGCTGAAGCATGGTGATGTCTTGCGCATCGGGAGCTTTTCCCTGCGACTGGTGAAATATGACGTTGCGGCCCAGAGGAAGAGTCCGGGGCCGGACCGGGGTCAAGATGTGGCGCCACAGGCCGGGAAGGGGTTGAAGCCTGGAGGTCTGGACCGGCCATCCGCCCCGAAGGCGGCGCAGCTCAGGTTTATCCGTGGCCCGAAGAAGGGTCAGATCGAACAGCTTGGCCAATCGTTGTTTACCATCGGCAAACCGGGAGGGGTGCTGGCTGCTATTGCACGGCGCCCGCAGGGGTATTTTCTGCTCCACATCAGTGGCAGCAGCCACCCTCGGGTCAACGACCGGGAGATCAATACCAGCAAAGGGGTGCTGCTCAATGAGGGGGACGTGCTGGAGGTGGGAGATGTGTGTGCAGAGATCTCTTTCAGGGTTAATCCGGAAATTTCGTGAATCTGCACTAACCGGGTAACTCAAGTTTCGGGGTTTATTGCCCCTCTCCCTCACTCTATCCTTCTCCCTGTCAATCATCCTGCCCGCTCAGTTTCTTCAGCCGGTAGAGTTCGTCCAGTGCCTGGCGTGGGGTTAAATCATCCGGATTCAGCTGTTTGATCGCACCCTCAAGGGGTGACACCTTTTGCGTTACCACTGCCTCAGGTATCGGCATGAACAGTGACAGCTGACTGACCTGCTGATCACTGTGCTGGCGGGCTGATTGCTCCAGTTCCAGCAGCCGGACCCGGGCCCGGTCTATGATGGGTCTGGGGACACCCGCCAGCGCGGCCACCTGCAGCCCGTAACTCTGATTGGCCGGCCCCTCCCGCACCGCATGCAGAAATACGATAGAATCACCGTGCTCCACTGCCTCCAGGTGCACATTGGCGATGCCAGGGTACTCCTCCGGCAGGGTGGTCAGTTCAAAATAGTGGGTAGCGAACAGGGTGAAGGCCCGGATCCGGGTGGCCAGTTCCACGCCACAGGACCAGGCCAGTGAGAGGCCGTCGAAGGTGCTGGTGCCGCGACCGATCTCGTCCATCAGTACCAGGCTCTGTTCGGTGGCATTGTGCAGTATGTTGGCGGTCTCCTCCATCTCCACCATGAAGGTGGAACGCCCTCCGGCCAGGTCGTCCGAGGCGCCGATACGGGAGAAGATACGATCGATGGGACCAATACGTGCGGCGCTGGCGGGGATGAAGCTGCCGGCGCAGGCCAGAAGTACGATCAGTGCGGTCTGGCGCATGAAAGTGGATTTGCCACCCATGTTTGGTCCGGTGATGATAAGGATTCGCCGCTGCGGGCCGAACTCTACCCCATTGGCGACGAACGGGGTGTCGCTGACCCGCTCCACCACCGGATGACGGCCATCGATGATCTCCAGTCCCGGTTGCTGGTCCAGTTCCGGGGCATTCAGATTCAGCCGTTCCGCCCGCTCTGCGAAATTGGCGATGGTGTCCAGGGCGGCGAGGGCCTCGGCGCTCTTCTGCAGCGCGGAGATATCCAGTTGCAACCGCTCCAGCAACTGATCGTAAAGGGCCTTCTCTCGTGCCAGAGAACGTTCTCTGGCGGAGAGTACCTGATCCTCAAACCTCTTCAGTTCCGGGGTGATGAAGCGCTCGGCAGCCTTCAGGGTCTGGCGCCGTACATAATCCTCCGGGGCCCGGTCGGACTGGCTGCGGCTGATCTCGATGTAGTAGCCGTGGACCCGGTTGTAGCTCACTTTGAGGTTGCTGATCCCGGTGCGCTTCCGCTCCCTGGTCTCCAGATCCAGCAGGAACTGGTCTGCGTTCCGGGACATGCCACGCAGCTCATCCAGTTCAGCGTCATACCCTTCTGCGAGTACGCCGCCATCCCGGATCAGCATCGGGGGGGTGTCGATAATAGCCCGCTGCAGCAGGGATACCACCCCGGGGTGGGTGTCCGTCTCCCGGGCGAGACGACTCAGTAGCGGAGCCTCCAGCAGTGCCAGCTTCTCCTGCAGTGCCGGCAGCAGTGTCAGTGATTCTCTCAGTGTGGCCAGGTCCCGCGGGCGGGCGGATTTGAGGGCTACCCGGGCCAGGATACGCTCGATATCGCCGACTCCCTGAAGCTCTTCCTGCAGCCCCTCGTAAGCCTGCTGCACCAACAGTTGCCGGACGGCATCGTGACGCTCCCGTACCTGTGTGATATCCCGCAGAGGGCGGTTGATCCAGCGCCGCAGCATACGGCTGCCCATGGGTGTGAGTGTGCGGTCCAGGATCCCGGCCAGGGTGTGTTCCGGGTGACCGCTGAGGCTTTGATCCAGCTCCAGGTTGCGGCGAGTGGCAGCGTCGATGATGATGGCGTCTTCACGCCGTTCCGTGGTGAGTCCCCGAAGGTGCGGCAGGGCACTGTGCTGGGTCTCACTCACATATTGCAGCAGACACCCGGCAGCGGCTACCGCCAGCGGCTGGTCGTCACAGCCGAATCCCCCCAGGTCACGGGTCTCGAACTGGCGGGTCAGTAGCCGTTCCGCGGTCTCCAGGTCGAAGTGCCATGGGGGACGGCGGGTGATGCCCCGGGGCTCCGGGACGCCCTCTGACCAGGGTTGCTCCTCCGGCAGCAGCAGTTCTGCCGGACGCAGCCGCTCCAGTTCACCTGCCAGTGCTTCGCCGGAATCCAGCTGCTGCACCACGAACCGGCCCCCGGCCAGGTCCAGGGTGGCGAGCCCGAAATTGCCATCCACCTCCAGCAGGGCGGCCAGCAGATTGTCTTGTCGCTCCTCCATTAGTGCTTCGTCAGTTACTGTGCCCGGGGTGACCACCCGGACCACCTTGCGCTCCACCGGGCCCTTACTGGTGGCCGGGTCACCAATCTGTTCACAAATCGCTACCGATTCCCCCTGTTTCACCAGCTTTGCCAGGTAGCCTTCTACCGCATGATAGGGAACGCCTGCCATCGGGATCGGCTGGCCGGCGGATTTGCCCCTTTTGGTGAGGGTGATATCCAGCAGCCGTGCCGCCCGCTTCGCATCTTCGTAGAAGAGTTCGTAGAAATCCCCCATGCGGTAGAACAGCAGCAATTCCGGGTACTCCTGCTTGATACGGAGGTACTGCTGCATCATGGGGGTGTGCTGGTTAGCGGGGGTGGCGGACATTACAGTGCTTTGGTCAGGGAGAGACACCGGTCGTGGGGGCAAGCCCGGGTGAATCCGTGGTGACAGTCTCCTGGGAGGCTGCCCGGGATTCCTATCACTTGAATACGTAGTGTTTTTCGATTGTTTTCAGGACCTTCCAGGTACAGGAGAGGCCAGCGGGGAAGGTGATCAGGTCGCCGCGACCGAACTCCTCTGGCTCGCCACCGTCGGGGGTCACGATCACCTTGCCACGGATGATATAGCAGGTCTCTTCCCGGTCGTAGGTCCAGGGGAATTCAGAGACCTCCTTTTCCCAGATCGGCCAGTCGTAGACACCGAGTATATCCAGCTTGGCGGGGGAGGCGTGGTGTTCACACAATATCTGCATCGGGGGGACTCCTTGGTGGAACGATTGGACAAGACCGGACAGTGTAGCCTAAAGTCCATTCAGCATGTCAAGGTTGAGCTTCAGGGGTAATCAGGAAATCATATATATTACCTGCACCGGAGCCTGATTCACCAGGGTATCAAATAGATTCACAACCGGACGTATAGCAGCATGGATGAACGACTGGATGCCCTTGCACGACGGCTGGGAAAACGGCTTGCAGAGAAAGGCATACGCATGGCTACGGCCGAGTCCTGCACCGGTGGCTGGGTTGCCAAGGTGCTGACCGATATTGCTGGTAGCAGCGCCTGGTTCGAGCGTGGTTTCGTCACTTACAGCAATGCGGCCAAGCAGGAGATGCTGGGGGTCAGGAAAGAGACCCTGGCTGCGGCAGGTGCGGTCAGCGACGCAGTGGTGAAGGAGATGGTGCGCGGTGGCCTGGCCAACAGCCGGGCCTCTCTGGCTGTCGCCATCAGCGGCATCGCCGGACCGGGCGGCGGTAGTGAGGGGAAACCGGTGGGGATGGTCTGGTTCGCCTGGGGCAGGCCGGGTGAGGAA
>JAUUYI010000149.1 GCA_030590525.1 Sedimenticola sp.
ATGTACTCTGGTTCACTGGCCTGGGACGTCCCCACTATTATTATGACATCGAACGCATGCGGGATGACTTCAACCCGATGGCGCTCAATCTGACCAAGGGGGCCATCACCTATGCCAACTACACCAGCACGGTTTCCCCAAGACATGCCTGGGAGGCACTGCACACGGACTGGGGCTATGGACTGGCGCATACTATCCATCGGTTCGCTCAGAAATTTGGCGGTATCCTCAATGGCCTCGACTATGCGATGTGGAATCCGGCTACCGATCCCTATATCGCCACCCACTATGATGCCCTCTCGATCGATGGAAAATACGCTAACAAGCAGGCACTGAAAGAGCGCCTGATGCTCGTCGATTCCTATAAACCTCTAGTCGCCTACGTCGGCCGACTGGATGTTCAGAAGGGTGTACACCTGATTCGCCATGCCCTGCATTATGCGTTACAAAATGGTGCCCAGTTTGTGTTGCTGGGGACCAGCCCGGAGCTGGGCATCAACAATGAGTTTTGGCACCTGAAGCATGAATTCAATGACAATCACGACTGCCATCTGGAGATCGGTTACAATGAAGAGTTGGCCCACCTGATTTATGCGGGTGCTGACATGATCGTCGTACCGAGCATGTTCGAGCCCTGTGGTCTCACCCAGATGATTGCGCTGCGCTATGGCACTGTCCCCATCGTGCGTGCTGTTGGTGGGCTATATGACACGGTCTTCGATTGGGATTATGGAGAAAAGCCCCGATCCAAGCGCAACGGCTACGTCTTTTATCAGGCAGATTTTCCAGCCCTGGAATCAGCGATGCAACGCGCCATAGGCCTTTGGAATCATTACCCTGAATCCTTTCGGGAACTGGTTGCCAACGGTATGGCATACGATTACTCATGGAAGCACCCCGGGCAAGAGTATGTAAACATCTATGATCAGGTGAGGGATAAGTAGTCGCACTCCCCATTGACAAGCAATACGAGATAATAATGAACAATATGGAACAACGATGTCCGATCAGCGGTGACGAAGAGACCGCTCTGGAAGCTATGCACCAGGGGCGTGCGAAGCGTCTGCCCCAGGGCGGTATTGATTTCAGCAGCGCCCGCAGTGCCTGTGCCATTGCTCTGCACATGCATCAGCCTTTGATACCGGCCGGTGGAGACGACCTTGGTACGGCTGCCATTATCTCCAATCTCCAGTACATGATGGAGCACCAGGATATCGGTGACAACCACAATGCCTCTGCATTTGCCCATTGTTATCAGCGGATGGGCGAGATCATTCCCCGGCTGGTGGGAGAGGGCAAGGCGCCGCGGGTCATGCTGGAGTACTCCGGTACCTTGCTGCATGGCCTGCAGCAGATGGGGAGAGAGGATATCATCGACAGCCTGAGAGGCATCACAGTCAATCCGGCCTACCAGCCCCATGTGGAATGGCTGGCTGCCCCCTGGGGGCATGCCGTTGCACCCTCAACCCCGGTGCAGGACTATCGACTCCATGTGCTGGCCTGGCAACAGCACTTTGCCAATCTGTTCGGCTATGAGGCATTGGAACGGGTCAGGGGCTTTTCCCCCTCGGAGATGGCGTTGCCCAATCATCCGGATGTGGCCTATGAATTCGTAAAAACCCTGGTCGATTGCGGTCTGCAATGGGTGCTGGTGCAGGAGCACACGGTCGAGGAACCGGAAACGGGACGCAACCCTGCCCGGCCCCATCTGCCCCACCGCCTGGTTTGCCGCAACAGCCGGGGAGAAACGGTGGAGATCATCGCTATTGTAAAAACCCAGGGGTCAGACACTAAACTGGTAGCCCAGATGCAGCCCTGGTACGAAGCTCAGAGCCTGAACCGACAGGAGCTGGCAGGGCAGTCCATCCCACCCCTGGTGACCCAGATCGCCGATGGTGAGAATGGTGGCGTGATGATGAATGAATTTCCGTCCAAGTTTGAAGAGGTGGTCGCCAACGCCTCTCACAGCGATGTACCGCTGATGAATGCCAGTGAATACCTGGAGCAGTTGTTTGACCAGGGTATTACTATCGATGACCTTCCGGAGCTACAGCCACTGTACCAGAAGATGATCTGGGAACGTATCCAGCCCGGTGATGGTCCAGAGCGTCTGAATCAGGCGATAGAGGCTTTGAAGGCGGAACAGCATCAGTTTCACATGGAGGGGGGGAGCTGGACCAGTGACCTCTCCTGGGTGAAGGGTTATGAAAATCTACTCGGTCCCATGGAGGAGACGAGCGCACTGTTCAACGAGGTGGTGATCAAGCCGGGGGCCGCTACCAACACCTCTCAGTACCGCAACGCACTCTATCATCTCTTGTGCTCGCAGACTTCCTGTTACCGTTACTGGGGGCAGGGCCTCTGGACCGATTACGGTCGTGAGATCTGTCGTCGAACCATCGATATCCTGAAGCACGATTTCTAGAGAACCTGTCGGAGGTCTCATGACCCGAACTGAAGATAAGAGCAAGCTTGATCCTGACCTGCAGAAGATAATCGATGCCTGCCACCACGATCCGTTTTCGGTGCTGGGTCTGCACTCCGCAGGCAGCCAGGCACTGGTCCGGGTATTTCTACCCCATGCGGAGGAGGTGAGCCTGGCGGAGGGCAATCTGCCTCTGCAACGCATCGGGGGGACCGACTTTTTCGAATGGCGGGGTCCGGCCGACAGCGTGTCGGCCGGCTATCGGCTGATCTGGAAGGACGACCAGCATCGGGAACATATCCGACACGATCCCTATACTTATCCTCCCCAGCTGAGCGATTATGATCTTCACCTGTTCGGTGAGGGTCGGCATCATCATAGCTACCTTTTCCTGGGTGCCAGGGTGCACGAGGTGGATGGGACGGCTGGCATTCTGTTCGCAGTCTGGGCGCCCAATGCGGAACGGGTGAGCGTGACCGGCGATTTCAACCGCTGGGATGGCCGCTGTCACCCGATGCGGGTGAGGAGCGGGGGTATCTGGGAACTGTTTATACCAGACCTCTCCCCTGGCGCCCTCTACAAATACGAAATACGCAGCCGCCATGACGGCAGCCTGCACCTGAAAACCGATCCCTATGGCCGTGGTCATGAGCTGAGCCCGGCCACCGCCTCCATCGCTCAACCCAAGGAACAGTACAGCTGGCGCGATCAACGGTGGATGCAGGCGAGAGCAGAGCATGACTGGCAGCACACCTCTATGTCGATCTATGAGGTGCACCTCGGTTCCTGGCGGCGCGGCCCCGAGGGTGAGATGCTTAACTACCGGGATCTCGCGCATCAACTGGTGGACTATCTCAAGGAGATGGGGTTCAACTATGTGGAGCTGCTACCCATCACGGAACATCCCTATGACCTCTCATGGGGTTACCAGGCTACCGGCTACTTCGCCCCCACCAGCCGCTTTGGTATTCCCGACGACTTCCGCTATCTGGTCGATCATTGTCACGCCAACGGGATCGGTCTCATCCTCGACTGGGTGCCGGCCCATTTTCCCAAGGACGCCCATGGCCTTGCCCGCTTCGATGGGACCCCGCTCTATGAGCATGCAGATCCGCGCAAGGGAGAGCACCTGGACTGGGAGACCCTCATCTATAATTATGGTCGGAATGAGGTAAAGTGTTTTCTCATCTCTTCCGCGGTCTTCTGGTTGCAGGAGTTCCATATCGATGCACTGCGGGTCGATGCAGTGGCCTCGATGCTCTATCTCGACTATTCCCGGGAAGAGTGGGTACCCAATGAGTTCGGGGGCAATGAAAATCTGGAGGCGATAGACTTCATGCGCCAGCTCAATGAGGTGACGCATGCTGAGGCACCCGGGACACTGATGATGGCCGAGGAATCGACCTCCTGGCCACAGGTGACGAAACCGACTGACCAGGGTGGCCTCGGCTTCGACCTGAAATGGAACATGGGGTGGATGAATGATACGCTGAAGTATTTTGCCCAGGATCCGGTTCACCGACGCTACGCCCATGACACGCTGACCTTCAGCATGCTCTACGCCTTTACCGAGAACTTTCTGCTTCCCTTTTCTCATGACGAAGTGGTTCATGGTAAGCAGTCCATGCTGCACAAGATGCCGGGCGACGAGTGGCAGCGCTTCGCCAATCTGCGGTTGCTCTACACGTACATGTATTCCCATCCGGGTAAAAAGCTGCTGTTCATGGGTACCGAGTTCGGCCAGGGTAACGAATGGAACAGCCAGCAGCCACTGGACTGGTGGGTGCTGGACTACCCCTCCCACCAGGGTATCCAGGAGCTGGTCAAGGATCTGAACCATTTCTACCACGCCGAGCCCGCCCTCTATACCCGTGAATTCGACTGGGAAGGTTTCGAATGGATAGACTGCGGTGATGCCGAACAGTCGGTCCTCAGTTATCTGCGCAAAGGTGGGGACAGATCACTGGTGATTATCCTGAACTTCACCCCGATACCGCGGGAGAACTACCGTATCGGGCTGCCGGAACCGGGCCAGTGGCAGGAAACTTTCAATTCTGATTCAAGCTTCTATGGTGGCAGTAATATGGGCAATGGAACCCTTAAGCAGGAAGCAGAGGAGAAAGAGTGGATGGGCCGCCCCTATTCGATTACCGTCACCCTGCCACCTCTCGCGGGCATCATACTGCAACCGGTTCAAGACGATATCCCACCGGACTGAGCGGTGGTAAGCAACCAGTTAAACCTATACCTCTCGACAGGGTTAACTGGGTGCTTGCTCAGGTTCAGACTTCATGACCACAAGTTTAATGATCAAAGGGTTATGAACTTATCCGGGAATTTAATCTGAGACCAAAACTCTCGTAGATTGGTGCTGAGCTGGCGAAGCCCAACATAGAATTCGCACTGAAAGTTGGGCTTCGTTCCTCAGCGCCAACCTACATCATGCTCATTGGTATCGATACATTATCCGCGCGATCAGGATATCTGAGGTTGCTCATCGATAATGCTGACTTCAGTGCCGGTTTCGACCAGCTGGTAGAGTTCCACGACGTCTTTATTCAGCATGCGAACACAACCCGCTGAGGCCGGAGTCCCGATCAACGCTTCATCACTGGTGCCATGAATATATATGTACCTGTTGCAGCTATCTATCTGACCACCCTGGTTTATGCCCGGCTCCATTCCCTCCAGCCACAGGATGCGGCTGGTGATTACATCATCCGGCAACGCCACCCCCTCTGCCTGCAGCCTATGTAGATTGCCTCTTGGCAAACGGCCTTTGAATACCTCATAAATCGGCATGGAACCACCAATTTTACTCTTGATGCGGTGCAGGCCAGTGGGGGTTTTATGGCTGCCATTCCGACAGCCAGTGCCGTATCTGGAGGTGGATATGGGGTACCGTCTTATTTCGTTTCCCTCACTGTCGAGCAAGTAAAGGGTCTGCCTGGCGACATCCATACTGATAGCGTTCATGGGCGTAGTATGACTCATGTGGCAGGGGGGTGGATGCCAGGCGACGCAATGCCGTAGTTTTCCCGTTCGGCGATCAGGAAATCATAGAAGGCCTGGGTCACGACGGAGAGCTGTTTGCCTTTGGGATAGACCAGGTACCATTGCCGCTCCAGGGGGAACCCTTCCACGTCCAGAACCGCCAGTGGGCCATCGTCACCCTCCAGGGAGAGGGTGTGGTGGGAGAGAGCCGCCAGCCCGAGGCCGCCGGCCACCGCCTGCTTGATCGCTTCGTTGCTGCCAAGCTCCAGCCGAACCCGGGCCTGGAGTCCGTGATCGGAGAACAGTTTCTCCACCGTTTTACGGGTGCCGGATCCAGGCTCCCGTAGAATAAAGGGTTCCTCCAGCAGCCGGCTGAGGGGGATCCGCTGCTGCCCGACCAGGGGATGTCCCCGGGGTGCCAGAACTACCAGTGGGTTGGGCAGGAAAGGGTGGGCATCCAGATCCATATTTTCAGGGGGTTGTCCCAATATGTAGAGGTCGTCCATGTTCTGGTTGATGCGCTCCAGCAGCTGCTTGCGATTGG
>JAUUYI010000276.1 GCA_030590525.1 Sedimenticola sp.
GCAACGTGACCCACAGGGATGTGGGAAATGCCGGTTCCGTCAGGAACATGAACCGGCCCGCCAGGCGGGATGGATCGACGTCCCAAAACAGGGAGTTATTGTTTCGCCAGCCCTGGGGAGGCGAACAGGGGTCAGAGGAGGGCTATATACATCATGGAAAGTCGGGGGGGATCTCATCTTCCGGCAATTTTTCATTGATGACACAGGCCAGATAGAAGCTGTTCTTCTCTGTTCCCGGTTCACAACGAACCACCTCTAACACGGCACAGAGCGGTGACGTAACGGTGGTTTCAGGCTTTCTATCTACAACCAGACGAGAACCGGGTTCCAGTCGCCGCTGCACCTCCAGTAGTAACCCGCCTCCACTGTGATCCCAAATAATGGCGTTGTAGTACTGTTTCTCACCATCCACCCGATAGCGGGCAGAGAATGCAACCGGCGTGCGTGGAGAATTCCGCTTCTCCGAATACAACTGCATCCTCTCATCCCCCAAACTTGAAAATACTGCACTCCACGCATTGGAAGAGCACCCATTCTATGAATATCAACAGTACAGATAATCGGCAGATCTTGAGAATAGTTGAATGGCAGTCAAGGCTCACGACGAGATTGAGCGGGGTACTGGAGGTTCTTGCAAAATACCCCTTCTCCCCCCGGGAGAGGGAATTCAAGCGTTTTTTAATCGCCTCATTGGCGCAGAATCCGGGGTTCTGCAGTGAAATCGACTGAGTGGTCACCCACACCACCCCTCAAGAAGCTCCAGGCAGAGGCGATTCATCTCCCCGGCACGCTGTTCGCTCTCCGCCTCGTTGTAACAGCGTAGCTCGGGTGCGTTACCGGAGGGACGCAAATGTACCACCTCTCCCCCCTCGAAGGTGATGCGGAGGCCATCGGTGCTGTCGATCCCGGCTACCCGGCCGAACAACGCCCCAAACAGCGACTCGATCGCCCTGCGGTCCTGCTCGAACTCACCACTGTTGAGTGCCCCTATCCGTTCCTGACTGAGCGCCGTCGGAAATGCCTTGAGGCGGCCGCTGCTGGTGAAACGAGCGGGCAGGTGCTCCAGCAGTCCCGAGACAGGCACCCCCTCCTCCACGGAAAGCAACAGGATGGCGAGTGCCACGATGACCGCATCACGGGTAGGCAGAGGATCGAGTACGGCACCTTTGCGCTCGACTGAATCCCCAATCAGAAAACCACCATTGGCCTCATAACCGACAACGCCCCGCTCCCCCTGCTGCAATCGAGACTCCATCGCAGCGATCACATAGGGGGACCCGATCCGGGTACGATCCACCCCCCTGAACCAGCCACACCGCTCCACCGCTGTATTGCTGCTTACCGGAGTCACCACCTTTTCGGCATTCAGGAACCGGGCACAAAGGATGCCCGCAACATCACCCCGCAACCAGTTTCCGTGCTCGTCACTGATCAGAGGCCGGTCCCCATCGCCATCGGTGGAGATGATTGCATCCAGTCCATATTCCTCTGCCCAGCGATGGGCCAGCACCACATCCTCCTGCCTTATCGCTTCCGTGTCCACGGGAATAAAGTGGTCAGAAAAACCGAGGTGTATCAGCTCAGCCCCCAGCGACTCGAGCAGCTCCCCCAGCACCCGGCGTGCCACCGAAGAGTGCTCATAGAGCCCTATCCGACGTCCCCGTAGAGAGCCGGCAGGAAAGAAGTCGAGATAGCGCTGTCGATAGGCCCGATAGGCGGTATCCCGCTCGGGGGGCAGTGGCTCTAGGCCATGGCCGGCACTGTCGAACACCCCCTCGGGAATTTCCACGCACTGGCCTCGGATCTCCTCTTCATCCTGCTTGAGGATCTCACCGGTTGGCTTATTGAACTTGATTCCGTTCCGATCATCGGGGATGTGGCTGCCAGTCACCATCAATGAGAGGATGCCACGGGCAATACCATAGAGGGCCACTGCCGGCGTTGGGATGAACCCGCAATTGACCGGTATGCAGCCCTGATCCTGCACTGCCCGGCTAACAGCCGTCATGATCCTGAGTGTACTGGGTCGGTAGTCGCCCGCAATTGCCACCTCCATACCACGACTGACGCCACCGCCTGCCGCCTGCTGCTGCAGGAACGCCTTGGTATAGGCGTAACAGACCCGGTCGGTCATGGCCACCTCCAGCCCACGGGCACCGCTGGTGCCAAAGGTCACTCCACTCTCCTGCATCAGTTCATCTATGACCAGCGTCTCACCTGGACTACTCATCCCGCCGCAACTCCTCTGCTTCCTTTGGTGTCAGATAACGCCAGGGCACAGGGATCAGTCCCGGCACCCGTTCCCGGTAGCGCTGGTAACGCTTCCCGTGGTATTCCAACAGTTTTCGCTCCTCCAGCCTTGAGCCGACCACCAGGTAAAGTGTGATCAGCGACCCCGTCAGCAGGAAGGCCACGTTCATATCCCGGGTCCAGACCAACACCAGCCCGAGACTGTACCAGGGGTGTCGCACGAAACGATGCAGCGGCGAGATATGAAATCCCTCCTGATCCTCGACCCGCTTCTCCTGCTCCCTCCACTGCTTCAAACCCAGGAATTCCCCGCTATCATAGTATCCCGCAGACCACAGGAATAATCCGGCCGCGATCAGCGCCAGGCCATTGGCCAGCCACCAGCCCCAGCCCTGCCACTGCCAGAGAAAAGGGCCCTTCCAGGCATAGGTTAGATAGAGCGGGGGCAACAGTAACAGTAGCGACTGCAGATTGAACAACAGCCGGTAGGCTGGCATCCAGTCGGGCCAGCGGCGGGCCACCAGCCGCTTCAGCCATAAAGAAGCCAGCAGCGAGTGAACTAGAAAGTAGAGCAGCCAGACCCCGATCAGCCACAGGATCTGCCCGTCCAGTGAAGGCGATTTAATCAGATCCATGATAAAAGCAGAACCTAGCCCACATTTCTCACCAGGATGACGAGCCCTCGCTTGATCTTTGAATCCACAAGGAATTTTCCTCAGTCGGAAATACAGCCCGTATTCCGCTCATTCGGAAAATCCCTTGTGAATCCAAATCTCTGCGCGATCATCTCGCCCCCTGGTGAGAAATGCGGGCTAGGGCCTAGGAAAAACAGGACCGAGGAAAAGATAAAAAATAACCATTCTAAACCCCGCTCCTTGGTCCTTGGTCCTTGGTCCTGCTTTTAACCCTGAAACGTCCCGCTGCGCAGCCGCTGCGCCTCCATCATCTCCAACTCCCTGGAACCGGAGACCAGCACCGCCGGATCGGGCACATAGTCCAGCTCCAGGTCCAGCCGCTCATAGGGGACCGCATTCAGGATCGCCCGCATCACATTAAGACGGGCCAGGTGCTTGTCATTGGAGCGGATAATGGTCCAGGGGGCGTGGGTGGTATGGGTACGCTTCAGCATTTCATACTTCTGCCGGGTAAAATCATCCCAGCGCTCCTGGGCCTGTACGTCCACCTCACTCAGTTTCCACTGGCGCAGAGGATCGGTCTTGCGTCGGTCGAAGCGATACTCCTGCTCGTCCTTGGTGACACTGAAATAAAACTTGATCAGAATAGTGCCCTGACGGACCACATCCTTTTCGAAGCCACCGACACCATGCATGAAGTTCTTGTACTCCCTCTCGCTGCAGA
>JAUUYI010000163.1 GCA_030590525.1 Sedimenticola sp.
AATGTGTTGCTGGAAGTCTATGACGCGCTCGCCTCAGAGGTGTCAGGCATGGGACGTGTCGTTCAGATGGTGGAGACGGACGCAGGCCTCTCCGCGCGCACCCTGCGCCTGGCCAACTCGGCATATTACGGCATGCCGCGGGAAATCAGCACGGTATCAGAGTCTATTCTTCGGATTGGTGGCTTCGATCTCTGGTGGATACTGTTCACTACCGAGGTGAAGGATCTCTTCTTCGGGATCGACAAGCGGCTGATCGATATGAAGGGATTCTGGCGCCACAGCCTGTATGTGGCCTGCGCCAGCCGGAAACTGGCAGAGTTGCACCGGGTCGGGCATCCGGAAGAGTTATTCGTGGCAGGTCTGCTGCACGACGTCGGTAAGCTGCTCCTGCTGCAACGGGTTCCGGTGGAATATCGGGAGGTGCTGTTGCAGGTAGAGGCGGATGGCGAACCACTGGTCGAGGTGGAACGCAAGCTGCTTGGTTTCGCCCACACCGATGCAGGTGCGGCCCTGCTCGACCGCTGGCAACTGCCGGCGGTTTTCGGGCGCTGTGCCAGAGAGCACCACGACGGTTTTTCCAGTTTGTCGGAATGCGGGCTGGTATGGGTTGCCGATCGGCTGGCCCATCAGGAGGTAGAGGGAGAGGATGTCGATCTGCCCGCTGGGTTTCATGACCCTGATCTGCTATCGAAGGTAAACCGGCTGTACGGAAGACTGGTGGATCTGATTATTTAACGAATTTTGATGGGCACGCTGCGCTTTGCCCATCCTGCGATGATGCAAAGAGAGCAAGAGCATGAAATTCAGCCGTTTTCAGCGGCGTAGGATGGGCAAAGGCGCGAAGCGCCGTGCCCATCACCGGGGCTAATCCCATCCTGCCCACGCTGCAGCTTACAAAAGGTAGAATTGAGGTACAATCACCGCGTTTCATGTTCAGGATGAACCGGTAAGCGAACGGACGCGCACCGCTGTGAATTTATCTGCCTGGTATCCCCCGTGGAATCTCCCTCACTGCCTGATCTCAAAGATATCGACGACTGCATGCTCAGTGACCGGCATGGTCTCCGGCACCGGTTGAAATCGCTGCAACGGCAGCAGCAGGGGCAAGGCAGCGCGCTGGCGCAGGCGTTGGATCAGCTGCGCGGGCAGATAAGCCGCTCCCGCGCCCTGGCGGAGCGACGCCGGGCACAGCGGCCGGAACCCCGGTTTCCCATGGAGCTGCCCATCAGCGAGCACTGGCAGGAGATCGCCAGGCAGATCGAGGCGCATCAGGTGGTGGTGCTCTGTGGCGAGACCGGTTCTGGAAAATCCACGCAACTGCCCAAGATCTGCCTGGCCCTCGGGCGGGGCATCCATGGCCGCATTGGTCATACCCAGCCGAGGCGCATCGCCGCCCGCGCACTGGCTGCCCGGGTCTCCAGTGAACTGGGCCGGGAATTGGGCAGCTGTGTCGGCTACAAGGTAAGGTTCCACGATCAGGTGAGCCAGGAGAGTCAGGTCAAGCTGATGACCGATGGCATGCTGCTGGCTGAGGTCCAGCGGGATCGCTGGCTCAACGAATACGATACGCTGATCATCGACGAGGCACATGAACGCAGCCTCAATCTCGATTTTCTGCTGGGCTATCTGACACAGCTGCTGCCCCGGCGCCCCGATCTGAAGCTGATCATTACCTCCGCGACCATCGATCCAGACCGCTTTTCCGATCATTTCGGCGGGGTGCCGGTGATCAATGTCTCCGGCCGGACCCATCCAGTCGAAGTGCGTTACCGCCCCCCGCTGGAGGAGAAAGTCAGTGAGCGTGATGAGGAGATGCAGCAGGGAATCCTGGCGGCGGTAGATGAATTGAGCGACCGGGAGCAGGGCGACATCCTGATCTTTCTGAGCGGTGAACGAGAGATACGGGAGACGGCCGAAAACCTCCGTAAACATCGCATGTCGCTGACCGAGGTGCTGCCTCTCTATGCGCGACTGGGTCCGGCGGAGCAGTCCCGTATCTTCAAGCCCGGGGGGCAGCGGCGCATCATCCTCGCCACCAACGTAGCAGAAACCTCGCTGACGATACCGGGGATCCGCTACGTCATCGACACCGGCTTTGCCCGTATCAGCCGTTATAGCTACCGCAGCAAGGTGCAGCGGCTGCCGGTGGAACAGATCTCCCGGGCCAGCGCCGATCAGCGCAAGGGACGCTGTGGGCGAGTGGCGGCGGGCATCTGTATTCGCCTCTATTCGGAGGAGACGTTCGAGGCGCGACCGGAATATACCGAACCGGAGATTCTGCGCACCAATCTGGCTTCGGTTATTCTGCAGATGAAGATCCTGGGCTTTGGCGAGATCGAGGAGTTCCCGTTCGTCGACCCGCCAGACAACCGATTGATCCGGGACGGTTACCGTATCCTTTCGGAGATCGGTGCCATTGGTGATGACCGCCGGGTTACTCCACTGGGTCGGAAGCTGGCCCGGCTGCCGGTCGACCCCCGTATCGGCCGCATGCTGCTGGCAGCCGCTCAGGGGCACTGTTTGAACGAGGTGCTGGTGATCGCGGCAGCCTTGAGCGCCCAGGATCCCAGGGACCGGCCCATGGACAAGCAGCAGGCAGCGGACGAGGCACACCGACAGTTTCGCCACGAAGAGTCTGATTTCCTTGGGTATCTCAACCTCTGGCGGCATCTGGAAGGGCAACGACGACACCTCTCCCGGCGCAAATTCCACCAGCATTGCCAGCGCAATTTTCTCTCCTGGACCCGGGTGCAGGAGTGGCACGATATCCACCAGCAGTTGCGGCTCGAGATGCATGGGATGGGGTTCAGGGAGAACCAGGCTGAGGCCGGTTATGAGGAGATTCACCGGGCGCTGCTGAGCGGGCTGCTCTCCCATATCGGCCTCAAGGGGAGTGGCAAGGGTCACGAATACCAGGGGGCGCGCAACAGCCGGTTCATGCTGTTTCCAGGTTCCGCCCTGTTCAAGAAACAGCCCAGATGGGTGATGGCGGCAGAACTGGTGGAGACCACCCGGCTCTATGCCCGTAGCGTCGCAGCGATTCAGCCCGCCTGGGTGGAGTCGCTGGCCGGGGAACTGGTCAACAGGGGTTACTCAGAGCCCCACTGGGAGAAGCGGCGGGGCCAGGTGGCGGCTTATGAAAAAGTCACCCTGTTTGGACTTGCCCTGGTGCCCAGGCGTAAGGTCAATTTCGGCCCCGTCGATCCAGTGCTGGCCCGGGAGATTTTTATTCGCTCGGCCCTGGTAGAGAGAGATTTCCACACGCGAGCCCGTTTCTGGCGGCACAACCAGGAGTTGATCGAGCAGCTGGAGGTGCTGGAGCACAAGGCGCGTCGACGGGATCTGCTGGTGGATGCCGAACAGATCTACGCATACTACGATCAGCGTATCCCGGAAGGGATCTACTCCGCTCCACAGTTTGAGCGTTGGCTGCGAAAGGCGACCGCCAGAGAACCCAAACTGCTGCACATGCGGTCGCAGGATCTGGTGGGCCGGGAGCAGGAACAGCCAGACCTCGAGCGTTTTCCGGATCAGTTGAACCTGAACGGTCTTCAGCTTCCCCTGGAATACCATTTCGAACCGGGATGCCAGGCGGATGGCGTGACCCTGAAGATACCGCTGGCGGTGCTCAATCAGATTTCTGAAGAGCGCTGTGAATGGCTGGTGCCCGGACTGTTGCAGGAGCGGGTCATCGCACTGCTGAGGGCGTTGCCAAAGTCCCTGCGCCGCTCCTTTGTGCCGGTGCCTGAGTATGCGGATGCCTGCCTGCAGCGCATGCAGCCTTCGGACAAGCCCCTGACCCGTTCCCTTGCCGAACAGCTCAAATCCATGACCGGGGTCCATATCCCGGAGGATGCCTGGAATGAGGCGGCACTGCCGGACCACCTGCGGATGAACTTTCAGTTGCTGGATACCCGGGGGCGTAGTATCGCCTCGGGCAGGGATCTGCTGGATCTGAAACGGCATCATGGCGACCGGGCGGAGGTCGGGCACCAGGGGCTGGACAACAGCGGACTGGAACGGGAGGGTCTCACCGACTGGACCTTTGGCGCGTTGCAGGAGTCGATGATGCTGGAGCAGGGCGGGATCCGGCTGATGGGTTTCCCGGCCCTGGTGGATCGGGGTAACAGCGTCGATCTGCGGATACTGGATTCACAGGCGAACGCCGAGAGGGCGACCCGGGGTGGCCTGAGGCGCCTGTTCATGCTGCAACTGCCGCGGGAGATTCGTTATCTGCGACGCAACCTCCCGGGGCTGCAGCAGCTGCGCCTGCAATATGCAAAGGCCGCCGCTCCACCCCGGGGACTCAACGTGCCAGAGAAGCAGGATCTGCAACAGGAACTCGTGGCACTGATCGTGGATCTCTGCTTCATCGAAGGGATGCCGGCGGTACAGAATGAGGCGCTGTTCAGGCGGCGGATCGATGAGCGCCGGGGTGAATTGATGAGTCGGGCGGATGAGGCACTGAGACTGCTGACAGCGATACTTGGCGGATACCAGGCACTGCGCAGGCAACTTTCCAGTATCACACAGATCAACTGGATGGCATCCATAGCGGACCTGAAGCAGCAGCTGGACCGGCTGGTATTCCACGGTTTTCTCCAGCACACCCCCTATCATCAGCTACAGCATTTTCCTCGCTACCTGAAGGCGATGACGCTGCGGCTGGATAAACTGCAGCATGCGGCATCCCGGGATCTGCAGTGGTTGAGAGAGATGCAGGGACTCTATCGGCAGTGGCAGGAGCGGGACGAGAAGTGCTGTAACTGTGGCAAGCAGGATCCACGGGTCGATGAGTTGCGCTGGGCCTTCGAGGAGCTGAGGGTGTCGCTGTTCGCCCAGGAGCTGGGTACTGCCTATCCGGTGTCGATCAAGCGGCTGGAAAAGCGCTGGCGGGAACTGGGCCTGTAATCGACAGCCCGCTGCTGGCATGCTAATGTCGGCGCGGTTTCTTCTGGAGGTGCCCCCTGATGTCCCTTTGTCCCTGTGGGTCAAATATTGAATACGAGCAGTGCTGCGGACCGCTGCTATCCGGTGGACGTAAGGCCGAGACCGCCGAGGCGCTGATGCGTTCCCGTTACAGCGCATTCGTGGAGGGTGCCTTCGACTACCTGGGGGAGAGTCTCCACCCCGCGCACCGGGCGGATCACGATGTTGCTGCCACTCGCCGGTGGGCAGAGAGCGCAGACTGGCTGGGATTGGAGATCCTGGCGACGGACGGCGGGAAGCCGGGCGATGACGAGGGAATGGTCGAGTTCGTCGCAACTTACAAGGATAAAGGCGTGCTGCGCAAGCACCACGAACGGAGCCGGTTCAGGAGAGAGGCGGATCGCTGGTATTTCCTCGATGGTGAAGTGGTGCCAGCGAGGACACAGATTCGTGAGGGGCCCAGGGTCGGGCGCAATGCTCCCTGTCCCTGCGGCAGTGGCAGGAAATACAAGAAATGCTGCGGTCGCTGAACCTCCAGAATCTAAAGAATTTCTACAGCAGGCCGACAGTTGGTTGTCCGGTGAGTAAGTCGGTTCGTAAACGTTCAGCATACCTGGGATTCAGTACTGAGTGGTGGTCATGGGGTGTTTGTGGAGGAAGTGTTGTTGGCAGGGC
>JAUUYI010000374.1 GCA_030590525.1 Sedimenticola sp.
CAATCCCCTCACCCCACCCTCTCCCGGGGGGGAGAGGGGGTTATTTTGCAGGAACCGCCTGAATCTATGCATTTTATTAATCCTCTGGTGTGACCCCCTAATTATGAATGACGAAACGATAGTCGAAGAGTCGGTCGACCTGCTCACCGATCACCCCCTCGCCCGCCCGGCGGATGTGATGCCTGGCGTTCTGCATCTGCTACCCGTCACCAGCCGCCCGTTCTTTCCAGGACAGGCAGTGCCCTTGCTGATGGATGCCGGTCACTGGCAATCGACCCTGACGGCGGTGGCCAAGGCCGGGCATGGCATGATGGGGATCGTTTTTGCCGATACCACCACCTCCGAGGAGGCGAGGCCTGCTGACTTCAGCAGCATCGGCACCGTCTGCCGGATCCACCGGGTACAGCAGGTGGAGAGCCATCTGCAGGTACTGGTGGAGTGCGTACAACGCTTCCGCGTCGAAAAAATCCTGAAGCGCAAGACCCCGTTTACCGCCCAGGTAAGCTATTACGATGAGCCCCGGGGAGCAGCCAAGGGGGAGATCAAGGCCTATGCCCTGGCCGTCATCAACACCATCAAGGAACTGCTGCCCCTGAACCCCCTGTATGGTGAAGAGCTGAAGATCTTCCTCGACCGAATGGGGCCGGACGACCCTTCCCATCTGGCGGACTTTGCAGCCAGCCTCACCACCGCCAGCAAGCAGCAACTGCAGGAGGTCCTTGAAGCGGTAGAGCTGTTACCGCGGATGGAGAAGGTCCTGATGCTGCTCAACCACGAGCTGGAACTGGCCAAGAGCCAGCACGATATCCGCCGCTCAGTGGAGGGGCAGATGGAACAGCAGCAGCGTGAGTTCTTTCTACGTGAGCAGTTGAAACTGATCCAGAAAGAACTGGGAATCGCCAAGGACGATCGCACCGCTGAACTGGAGAAATTCCAGCAGCGGCTGGACCAGCTCACCCTGCCGGATCAGGCCGCCCTGCGGGTCACAGAGGAGATGGAGAAGCTGACCGTTCTGGAGACCGGCTCTCCCGAATACGCACTCACCCGCAACTACGTCGACTGGATCAGTCTGCTGCCCTGGGGGATTCACTCCCAGGACCGGCTCGATCTGAAGCAGGCCCGCAAGAGCCTGGACAAGGACCACTACGGCCTGGAGGATGTGAAAGAGCGCATCCTGGAGTTTCTGGCCGTCGGTATCATGAAAGGCGAAGTGTCCGGTTCCATCATCCTGCTGCTGGGTCCGCCCGGGGTTGGAAAAACCTCCATCGGCCGGTCCATCGCCGATGCCCTGGGCCGATCTTTCTACCGCTTTTCGGTGGGCGGCATGCGCGACGAGGCGGAGATCAAGGGACACCGGCGTACCTATATCGGCGCCATGCCGGGAAAGTTTGTCCAGGCGATGAAGGAGGTGGGCACCGAGAACCCGGTCATCATGCTGGATGAGATCGACAAGATCGGCGCCTCGTTTCAGGGCGACCCGGCATCGGCCCTGCTGGAGGCGCTGGACCCGGAGCAGAACAGCGAGTTTCTCGACCACTACCTGGATCTGCGCTTCGACCTCTCCAAGGTGCTGTTCGTCTGTACCGCCAACCAGTTGGACACCATTCCCGCCCCCTTACTCGATCGCATGGAGCAGATCACCCTCTCCGGTTATATCGCGCAGGAGAAACAACAGATCGCCCGCCGCTATCTGTTGCCACGACAGCTGCAGCGGGCCGGCCTGAAGCGGAACCAGCTGAAGATCGGCGCCGCCACCCTGCGCGCCATCATCGAAGGTTATGCCCGGGATGCGGGGGTGCGCCGGCTGGAGAAACAGATCGGCAAGATCGTACGCAAGGTGGTGGTCCGGATGCTGGATGGAGAGAAGCCACCGATCACGGTTGCCGAAGGAGATCTGGAAGGGTATCTGGGGAGCCCCCTGTTCCGGGACGAGCGACGGATGGAAGGCCCTGGCGTGGTCACCGGCCTGGCCTGGACCTCCATGGGCGGCGCGATTCTCAGCATCGAAGCGGTACGAACCCACAGCTTTACCCGGGGATTCAAGCTCACCGGCCAGTTGGGCGATGTGATGAAGGAGTCGGCAGAGATCGCCTACGGCTATATCGTCGGCCATGCCGAGGCCTTTGATGCCGATCCTGCATTCTTCGAGAAGGGCTTCATCCACCTGCACGTGCCTGCAGGCGCGACCCCCAAAGATGGCCCCAGCGCAGGCATCACCATCGCTTCAGCCCTGCTCTCGCTGGCCCGGGATAAACCGATCCGCCACATCGCCATGACGGGAGAGCTCACCCTGACCGGGCAGGTATTTCCGGTCGGGGGCATCCGGGAGAAGATG
>JAUUYI010000372.1 GCA_030590525.1 Sedimenticola sp.
ACATTAGATATTAATTTAAGCAAATGGTTTTATAAGCGTAGGATTAACGTTCAATGTGGTGCTAAAAACCTTTTTGACAACACAAATATCGATATTTCAGGGACTGAAGTTGGTGGTGTTCATACAGGAGCATCAGGGTCTTCAGTAGCTACTAACTGGGGAAGATCATTTTTCATAAAATTACAGTTTAGATTTAATAAATAATATGTATAAATATATTTTGATATTAATAGGCGTTGTGACTTTGCTTTCTTCTTGCTTTAAGGAGGATGAAATAGTACCTCCACACGAAGAGGGTGAGGTTACAACCACAACAATTCCAATGACTCAGTATTATTCTTATCAGATTTATTTCAAACTTCTTAATAATGAAGTTGTTTCGTCAAATAATCGTTCCGATTTCGATTTGAACCAGTACCGCGATATCACCGGCCCTGACCGGCCGGTCACCCAGTCTGATCTCTCCCCTGGCCCCTCCATCGATGATTCGGGCGATCTCTGCGGCGGTGGTGCGGGCCAGGGCCTCCGATACCTCGCCCTTGTTTCGGGGTTTGCCATTGTCCCGCAACGGGATCTGCCAGAGGGTCAGAGGTGCCAGCGGTTCGCCATCCTGTCGCAGCAGGGCGTGGGGTTCCCCTCTCTCTGCTTCGCTGGCGGCCACTACCGGCCGGTAGTCGATCGCCTGCGCATAGATGAAGGGGGCGGGGCGGTTGCTGAAGAGGGTGTTGACCGCGGTGACCATCGGCGGTGTGGAGCGCCAGTTGACATGCAGGGTATATCGGCCTTCTCCCGCATCCCGCTTGGCGCGCATGTAACTGAAGATGTCCCCGCCGCGAAAACTGTAGATCGCCTGTTTGGGGTCGCCGATCATGATCAGGGCAGTCGCCGGCTGGTCCAGGTAGAGGCGTCGGAAGATGCCGTACTGCAGGGCGTCGGTGTCCTGGAATTCGTCGATCATGGCGACCGGAAAGCGCAGCCGCAGGCCCTGGGCGAGCGCTTCGCCCCGGGTATCCTGCAGGACGGCGTGCAGCCGGGTCAGCAGGTCGTGATAGGCGATGGTCTGATGCTGCTGTTTGAGCTGTTCCACCCGTTGTCCGGCGTATTCGGAGGCCTCCCGTAGTGCCACCACCTGCAGCTGGTGCTGCAGCGCCTGGCGGTCATCGACGACCTGCTGGCACTCAATGAAGAAGGGGTCCTCCAGGTCGGGGTCGGTTCCCCGCTTCTTCGGGGTGCTTTCCAGGGAGAGCTGCCGCACACCCAGGGAGTGGAAGCCGTCCGGCAGCGCCAGCAGGTCGTCCGATCTGAAGTAGCGGTCTATTCCGTTGATGAAGGCGGGGAGATTTTCCCTGTGCCAGGGCAATCCCTTTGCCCGACTGAGGGCATTGGAGTGGGCCAGGATATCGCTGATCTCCTGCTGGCGTTCGCACCAGCTCCCGGCCAGTTCGCTGAGCTGGTCTGCATGGTCCCGCCAGCGTTGAAACAGCGCTTCGAGGGTTTTATCCACTGCCGGGAGAACGGTTTTGTCGCCGGCCTGACGTAGCGGTTGCAGCAGCCGTGTCAACTGCTCTAACGATGGAATGAGCTCGGTGAACAGCCCCGCCTCTGCCAGTGACAGCGGGTAGACCCGCTGTCGCCACCAGTCTTTCAACGCCTCGTCCCACAACTGATTGTCATCACCGATCAGTTCCAGCTCGAACGGCTGACCACTGTTGAAGGCGTGATCGGTCAGCACCCGTTGACAGAAGCCGTGTATGGTGTGGATGGCCGCCTCGTCCATGCTGCGCACCGCCAGTTTCAAGCGATCGATCAACGGTTGCCGCTCACCGGCGGGGATCCGTTCCAGCAACAGGGAGAGAAATCGGTCAGTTACCGGCCGGGGCCGTTCCAGCAGCTGCAGCGTCTGGTGTAACCGTTCCCGAATACGCCCCCGCAGCTCTTCGGTGGCGGCATTGGTGAAGGTGACCACCAGGATTTCGGATACGCTCCGGCCGGAGAGGACGTAACGCAGGTAGAGATTACCGATGGCATAGGTCTTGCCGGTTCCGGCACTGGCCTCGATCAGTTTCACGCCTTCCAGCGGCAGTGCCAGGGTTGTTTCCGGGGCGAGCACCTGGGGCGGGTTCTGGCGCTTCACAACGACTCCCTCAGGGCTAGCAGAGCCTGATAAAAGCCGCAGGCGAGGGCAGCGAATTCGGGGTGGTCGAGGGGGGTTGCCGCTCCTCCGCGCATGGCCAGCTGGATATAGGGGTCGTTCATCTCTCCCGATGGTCCCTGGTACGGGTTGCCCTGCCATTTACGCCGGGCACCTTTCATCGCCTTATCCGGATCTTCTGCCGCGATTGCCCAGGCATAGCTGG
>JAUUYI010000222.1 GCA_030590525.1 Sedimenticola sp.
ATTCTACTTTGTCACATTACCCCGTAGGTTGGGCTGAGCTTGCGAAGTCCAACATGGATTGGCACCAAATCTTTAAATTGTTGGGCTTCGCAGGCTCAGCCCAATCTATAAATATTGCGATTTTTGACCTCGTCAAAAACCTGGTGAAGTAAAACCAAGGGTCAGTGATCACCCGTCAGTGGTACAAAACGCACGGGCAGGATCTGTCGGGTTTTGATGCTGCCCTCTTCGCTCTTTTCTATCAACATCAGTTGCTGGACCTGGAAACGCCCCCCCACCGGTATTACCATGCGGCCCCCTGGTTTCAGCTGTTCAAGCAGTGGCGGCGGGACATGGCCTGATGCGGCCGTTACAATGATCGAGTCGAAAGGGGCCTCGGATTTCCAGCCGTAATAGCCATCTCCCAGCCGTGAGTCGATATTTCTGTAATTCAAGCGTTGGAATTTTTTCGCCGCCTGTGCAGCCAGCTCCTCAATGATCTCCAGGGTAAAGACATGCTCTACCAGACCGGCAAGTATGGCTGCCTGGTATCCGGATCCCGTTCCCACCTCAAGGACCCGGTGACCGGGTTTAGGACGTAACAGGTCGGTCATCAGTGCGACAATATAAGGTTGAGAGATGGTCTGACCATAACCAATGCCCAAAGGGCGGTTTTCGTAGGCATACGGCCTGGCGTCGGCAGGTACGAATTCATGGCGCGGAACCCTGCCCATGATCCCCATGACCCTGTCATCCAGCGCCGTCTTATCGATATAGAGGGAGGTGGCACGAACATCCGATTCAATCTCTTTGATCATCTCCTGGCGCAGGCGCGTGTAGTCCTCCGTCGTGGTATCGGCGAAGCCATCAAGACAGATCAGCAGCAAAAAGGCGAAGATCTTTGCGCCAGCATATCCTTTTAACTGTTTTCTGGTAGCCATTCTCTTAATACCTTACCACTGAAATCTTGAACAAAAACAGAAAAATCTCCGTAGGGTGGGCACGTTGTTTGTGCCCACCATTGCGATACAAGGAGCTTTGGTGGGCACAAACAACGTGCTCACCCTGCTATTCGATTCCGGCGCTGCCGGGTCAGGGTCTCCCAACGTTTTTTATCTGGATCCGGGTCAGTGACTCACAACGGCTTTTCCATTGCCAGATCAGGCTCGCCCAGGTGCAGCAGAATTGTCTGGCGAGTGGCATTGCGCAGCTGTATCGCGGCGGACCAGTCCGATCCCTCTGGCAGGATCGGGGCCTCGACACGGATGTGAACTGATCCGCGGTGTGGAAACCAGGAGTCACCCCTGAGGAGGGACCGGGTACCTCTGATGATGATCGGTACCAGCGGGGAACCTGCGTTGGCAGCGGCCATGAAAGCCCCCATATGAAACGGCAGCAGACCGGGGGCGCGCCCGAAGGTGCCCTCCGGAAAATAGAGCAGTGAATCACCTGCTTGCAGCCTCTGGGTGGTGTGCTGCGCGTCGGTCACACTCTGTTGTCGATCAAAGCGCTCAACGAACAGCGCACCGATACGCTTCAGAAAACGGCGCGGGATCAGCTTCCGTGCCAGCTCGGCTTTGGCCACAAATCCCATTTCTACCGGCAACACGGCGGCCAGCAGCACCCCATCCAGATAACTGGAATGGTTGGCGACCAGGACACAGGCCTGGCCCGGGGTCAGGCGTTCACCCCCTTCCACCCTGATATCCACCCCTGCCAGGCGAAACAGCAGTCGTGCGCCGTTACGCATCAATCTCCAACGCAGATGTCTGCCAGGCACTGTCGCCACCAGTAACCAGACGGGTGGAGCCAGCAGCCAGAAGATGGCGTGGGCGTAGATGGCGTAGGATAGATCCGAGGCCCGTCGCCACAGGCGTCGCCATTCCGGCCCCAGGGACGCCAGGGCCAGACGAGTGAGCTGCCACCAGACGGCTCTGGGACGATGGCCCGTCTTGTCCTGCTCATAGAGTTCACGCACAGCCGAGCGTCGTACCTTGCCGCTGGATGTCTTCAGTACCGTGTGGGGTGGGGCGATGATGATCTCGTCGGGTGGCATGCCCAGCAGCTCTGTTGCCGTTGCCCGGGCCTGATCCCGCAGTGATTTCAATACCGCAGCCTCTGTCTCTCTGGATTCCGCCACCAGAATCACGCGCTCCGTGCCGGATTCGGGGTCGGTGCTGCCGAACATCGCAACGCACCCCTTGCGGATACCCTCAATATCGCCTACCGCCTCTTCCGTTTCGTACGGATAGAGATTACGTCCCCCGCGGATGATCAGGTCTTTGGTACGGCTGGTGAGATAGAGGTCACCCCCGGCGATGTAGCCGAGGTCGCCGGTGTTGAGCCAGTCGCCATCGAACAGCTGACGGTTTGACTCCGGGTTGCGGTAATAGCCACTGGTGGCGGAAGGCCCCTGAAACTGGATCTCTCCCTCGCGGCGTTCCGGAAGCTCTCTCCCCGCGGGATCCACGATCCGTATCTGGTAGCCGGGCAGTGGCTGGCCGCAGGCGGCGAACTCAAGGGGACGGGGGTCTGATTCAGTGGCCGGAAAGGCTTTTCCGGTGGAGAGCAGGGTATCCCGCTGGATGAGATCAATGACAGGACCGCGCCCTGGGGGCGGAAAGGCCAGCCCTACTGCAGCTTCAGCCAGGCCGTACACCGGTGCCATCGTTTCAGGTCTGAAGCCGTGGGAGGCAAAGCGTTCGGTGAAGTGCCGTATGGTGTGTGGACTCACCGGCTCGGCACCGTTGAACGCCATGCGCCAGGAACTCAGATCCAGACCCTTGATATCGCTTTCCAGGATCTTGCTGAGACAGAGTTCGTAGGCGAAGTTGGGTGCCGCCGAAAGGGTGGCGCGATGGTCATGGATGGTCCACAACCAGCGGCTCGGGCGTGTCAGGAAGGCGAGTGGAGACATCAATACCAGCGGCATTGCGTAGTAAAGGCTGCCGAGCCAGGCACCGATCAGGCCCATGTCGTGATACAGCGGCAGCCAGCTGACAAAGGTATCGCTGGAATCCGCCTCGATCGCCTGTCCCATGGCCCGTATGTTCGCCAACAGATCGGCGTGGGTCAGCACCACCCCTTTGGGTTGCCCGGTGCTGCCTGAGGTGTATTGCATGAAGGCGGTATCCCCGGGCCGCACGGCCACCGGCTGGTATGCCTTACCGGGCGTTGACAGCGCCTCTGGCGTGATGACCTCCTCGAGATGATCAACCTGGGCTGCGAGCAGGCGTGCCACCGTCAGTGCCTCGGGTACGGTAATCAGCAGCACGACCTGGGCATTGCTGAGGATACGGGCGTGGCGACGCAGATGATCCTCGAGCTGGGATGGGCGCGCCGGCGGATAAATGGGTACAGGGACGCCGCCGGCGAGCAGGATACCAAAGAAGCTGAACAGGTAGTCACGGCTGGTAGGCAGCATGATCGCTACGCTCCGGCCGGGCGGGAGCCCCCTTGCCTGAAGACCCGCCGCCAGTGCCTGAGCCCCCTGATACAGGTCGGAGTAGCTGATCTCCTGCGGCTGGTCACTCGCTTCGTACAGGTAGACATGGGGACGTTCCGGATGAGCCGCCAGATGCCAGTCGAGCAGGCCGTTCAGGGTCTCCACCGCGTGGGGCAGTTCCAGGGCCGCCCCCGGTTCGATTCTCCTTTCAGGTGTCCGTGTCAGGTGCAAACTGGCAGGAGCCGCAGTGCATACCGCCCGATACAGGTCACGCGGTGTCTCCGCGCTTGCCAGTAACTGCTGTGGCAGACTGATGTCGAAGGTGCGCTCGATGCGCAGCATCAGCTCCACCCTGGAGAGGCTGTCGAAACCCAGGTCGCGGTCCAGCACGCTGTCGAGCTCTACCCTGAGATGCTGGTTCTCCTGCTGGTGCAGCTCGATAGCGAGCTGTTGCACGATAGCCAGCAATACGGCAGTTCCATCTGATCCTGGTTCCGCTCCCTGAAGTCTGATGTTTTCATTAGACATTTTTCGTTATGGCTCTGTCGATTCCGTTGCCGTTTTTGAAGTTTTCCCGATGTTTGTTTCCTTATCTTAAGCCAACGTGGCACTCCCTGCCGCCCATGGCATGATTGTGATCCCCAGATTAGCGTCAAAATGGGAGGATACCAAGGGAAAATAGTGGATAGGGGTAACGTCGGGAGGCCATGAATAGTCGCAACAGATTTGTCAATGGTGTTCGCGCTCTTGACCACATTTGATGAAACGCCGATGGTCGAATGAATTCGCCCCTGCATTTCTGCTGACAGTTGGAATGCGTTTGTCAAAAATGTTGATTTACCCACTCGATCAGGGGGAGAGCCATTAAAAAGACAGGGAGGGTCATGCCGCAGCAGGAGAATAATGAGCTGAACGAATAAGGCTGAAAATGATCGCACAAGAGGTTTATTACGATTTGGACCTGGGTCTTCATGTTGAGAGATATTAGGCCGGGTTCCCGGGATTGAAACATTGGAAAACTGCGGGTTTCATGGTACAAACTCG
>JAUUYI010000225.1 GCA_030590525.1 Sedimenticola sp.
ACCCTGGACAGTGCCGGCCTGACGCCCCATCACATTCCACAGGTGCGGCCCCTTGCCGTGGCCACCGCTCTTCTCCTGGTCGTGACAGGAAGAGCATTTGCGCATAAACAGATGCTCCCCCCGGGGCGCGTCCGCATTTCGCAGCTGTTGCAGAAACGAATCGGGCAGCCCGGGCTTATACTCGGACAGGGGACCGGGTGTATCGGCGCTCTCTGCAGCAACCGTGGAGAGAGTGCCCAGCAGGGCGACCAGGAGAAGGCAAGCAGTGACGTTCATGATCAGTTCCCATTATTCTGTGATTCGTGTAAAAGGATAACCCGGTCCAGACTTCCTAATCTCGCCGTTGATAATCAAAGGGTTACAAGTTTGTCCTGGAAATCTGATCTAAGACCAAAACGCATGTAGGTTGGCGCTGAGCTTGCGAAGCCCAACACGAAAGTGGCACTGAAATGTTGGGCTTCGTTCCTCAGCACCAACCTACGCCAACCATTTTTGCTATCAATACATTTTCCGCGAGATCAAGAGATCTGAGGTTCCAAACAATTGGGGCTGAAAAACCGATCGCGCATCCCGACACCCGTCCGCTATCGGTATCGGTATCCCAACAGCATAGCTCCAATCATGCAGTTGGCAACAACGACGCACCACCGTTCTGATAACGGGTGGGGTCCGGCACCCCCGCCTGAACGAAGCCCCTGGCCCGGAGGTGGCAGGCGTCACAGTTACCGCAGGCGTACCCCGATTCGTCCGCCTGATAGCAGGAGACGGTCACGCCGTAGTCGACCCCCAGACGCGCCCCCTCGCGGACGATCTCCGCCTTGGTAAGACGGATCAGTGGTGCCTGGATCCGGCACCGCTCACCTTCCACCCCCGCCTTGGTGGCCAGATTGGCCATCTCCTCGAACGCGGCGATGAATTCCGGCCGGCAGTCCGGGTAACCGGAGTAGTCCACGGCATTGACTCCAATGAAGATATCCCGCGCCTCCACTACCTCGGCCCATCCCAGCGCCAGGGAGAGAAAGATGGTGTTGCGTGCCGGCACGTAGGTAACCGGTATACCTTCGCCCCCCGATGCCGGGACCGGGATATCGGGGTCGGTCAGGGCCGACCCCCCGAAGGCATCCAGCGGAACAGGGACGATTCGATGCTCCACCACACCCAGGGAGAGCGCCACCCGGCGGGCCGCATTCAGCTCCGCCAGATGGCGCTGGCCATAGTCCATACTCAAGGCATAACAGGCAAAACCCTGCGCCCTGGCCATGGCCAGGGCAGTGGCGGAATCCAGACCTCCTGAGAGCAGTACGACGGCTTTTTTCATGACATGGTTTACGTGAAAATCGGGATTACCTGGAAGATGTTCAGTGCCTGCCCCGGTGATGGGCACGGCGCTTCGCGCCTTTGCCCATCCTACGCCGCTGAAAACGGCTGAATTTCATGCTCTTGCTCTCTTTGCATCATCGTAGGATGGGCAAAGCAAAGCGTAGCGTGCCCATCAAAACCCTACCTCCCAGCAACGTCACCCCACAGATACTTGTGCAGCTGTATCTGGAAGCGGACCGGGAGCCGGTCCCGCAGCACCCATTCCGCCAGCTCGGTGGCATTCTGGATCCCCTGGGCCGGGGAGAAGAGCACCTCACAACGGTCGTTCAACGACCACTGCTCCAGCAGCCCCCGGGCCCAGCGGTAGTCCGCCTCATCGCAGATCACGAATTTCACCTGATCCTGGGACCCCAGATGCTCGATGTTGTGGTAGAGATTCTTTTCCATCTCCCCGGAACCAGGGGTCTTCAGGTCCATCACCCTCACCACCCGCGGATCCACTGCCGAGATGTCCAGGGCCCCGCTGGTCTCCAGCGAGACCTGGTACCCCCGGTCACAGAGTGCGCTCAGCAGTGGCTGGCATGCTGCCTGGGCCAACGGCTCCCCACCGGTCACAGTGACCTGGCTGGCGCCCAGCTCCGCCACCCGTTCCAGGATCTCGTCGAGCTGCATCCACTCGCCACCCTTGAAGGCGTAACCGGTATCACAATAGCCACACCGCAGCGGGCAGCCGGTAAGCCGCACGAATACGGCAGGCCAGCCGACGAAGCGGGACTCCCCTTGCAGGGAGTGGAAGATCTCGGTGATGCGCAAACGAGGCATTCAGAGCCCTTTCTTGCGCAGAAACTCCTGGGCCAGACGGGCTGCAGAGGTGTCCGGGTAGCGCTGGACCAGACGCTGCAGGGTCTTGCGCGCATCCACCAGCTGCTGTTTCTCGAACTGAATATAGCCAATCTTCAGTGTGGCACCCGGCACCTTGGGGCTGTCAGGATAACGCTGCAGCACCTGCTTGAAGTCCGCGAGTGCCAGGTCGAAATCCCGTGCGACATAGTTGGCCTCCCCCAGCCAGTACTGAGCGTTGTCGGCGTAACGGCCCTCGGGGTATTTCTCGAGAAAGGTCCGAAAGGCGTTGCGTGCTTCGTCGTATCGGCGCTGTGTCAGCAGTTCGAAGGCAGCCTGATAGTCACGCTCCTCCGCCGACGAGGCTTTGCTGGAGAGCTTCCGGGGGGGGGCCGTTTCCGAGGCCGGCGGAACCACCGGCCCCGGCAAGGCGGCGGGCGCCGCACCAGGCACCTCTGCCTGGCCCCCGCTGAGACGCCGATCAACATCCAGATAGAGGTCCCGCTGCCGCTGTTTCATCACATCCAGGGCGTGATTCTGGACCTCCACTTCGCCCCGAAGCTGCTGCACCTCACGCTGCAGGCCATCCATGCGCAGCACCAGATCGGAAAGTGCCTTTACCTGGCGCTCCAGCACCTGGACCCGCTGCTCCTGGCTCTGCCGGGGTGGCCCTGCAGCCAGCAGAGGGAGGGTGGCCAGGGAGAGGAGGAGTGCAATCGGATACCTCATATCAGTAGAGCAGCTCCGCTCTGCGATTCTGTGACCAGGCCGCTTCATTGATACCTGAATCCATCGGTCGCTCTTCACCAAAACTGATGGTGATGATCTGGCTCTCGTGGGTCCCCTGCGCCAGCAGCAGACGCCTTACCGCATTGGCACGGTACTCACCCAGGGCGATATTGTACTCCCGCGAGCCCCGTTCATCGGTGTGGCCCTCTACGGTCACGGTAGCCGAGGGGTTGGCCACCAGATATTCACCGTGGGCCGCCACCACATCCAGATATTCCGAACGAATCTCGCTGCTGTCGTAGTCGAAGTAGATCACTTTGGTATAGAGCGGGCTCTGGGGATTCTGCAGCTCACTGGCGGTCCAGGCACCACCCTCTGTGGCACCGGCCACCTGAGCCCCATCGGCTGCTCCGCCACGGGCGCTCCCTGATTGCCCGGCCTCTTCCACTGGTGCCCCCACGCCCGCGTCGGACTTCTCCCCTGTGCTGGAACAGCCGCCGATGGCCAGCGCCAGCAGCAGCACTGGGATTATGCCCGTCACGAACCGGCTTTCCCGACATCTGGCACGTATCTTTTTCATCATTATCTCCTGTTGGAATCTGTATAAGGCGACCAGACCGGCTCCCGGACATCGCCTTCCTCGAGTGCCAGCCGCTGGTGGACCCGGCCATCGACCGATACCGCGGCCAGTTCGCCTTTGCCATTGATCTTGGTGGCATAAATTATCATGCTGCCGTTCGGGGCGAAACTGGGAGATTCATCCAGCCGCCCTTCACTCAGCACCTGCAGCCCTCCGGATTCGAGATCCAGCAGGCCGATACGGTAATCCTTTCCCTGACGCGTCACCAGGGTCAGGAACCGCCCATCCGCCGAATAGGAGGCACGGGCATTGTAACTCCCTTCGAAGGTGATCCGCTCCGCCTTGCCGCCGAATGCGGATACCCGGTAGATTTGCGGCTTACCGCCCCGGTCCGAAGTAAAGACGATAGAGCGTCCGTCCGGTGACCAGGCGGGCTCGGTATCGATCGCATAGTGGTTGGTCAGCCGCTTCAGGGTTTTGCCGCCACTCAGATTGAGAATGTAGATCTCCGGGTTTCCGTCCTTTGACAGGGTCAGTGCCAGCTTGCGGCCATCCGGCGACCAGGCCGGCGCCCCGTTAATCCCCTTGTAGGAGGAGAGCTTCTCGCGCTGGCCGGTAAACACCTCCTGAATGTAGATGGCGGGGCGGCCTTTTTCGAATGAGACATAGGCCAGCTTGCGGCCATCCGACGACCAGGCCGGGGACATCAGCGGCTCGGTTGAGGTAACGATGGTCTGAGGGGAGAAGCCGTCTGCATCCGCCACTCGCAGCGCCACTTTCTGGCCACGCCCCGGCTTACCCAGGGCAACCACATAGGCGATCCGGGTGGCAAAGGCCCCCTGCTGCCCGGTCAGTTTTTCATAGATGAGATCTGCAATATGGTGCGCGGTGGCCC
>JAUUYI010000290.1 GCA_030590525.1 Sedimenticola sp.
GCAGCCGGTCAGCAGGCCGAGGACGAGGAGTAGCGATGCGACGGGGACCTTCAGGGACATTGGGTTTCTCTTGGGTTTTGGCATTAGTTCAGCCCCCGGGATGATATACGAGTTGGGTGAAACACACCATCAGGAGGCCCGATCAGCCGCGTTACTCATTCAACCCTTTGCCGGTAAAGACCACCATGGCCTGGGCGGAGAGGGTCCGGCCCTTCCAGAATTTTCCGTTCACCATTGATGCCAGCGCCTTTGCCCCGGCATGGTCCGTATCCAGTTCCACCACGGCCGTTACCCGATCCGCGTCACCTTCGTTGTTCAGCGTCAATCCGGATACCGGAACGCCATGCTCCTTCAGTATCTCCTCTATCTCTTCTTCGGTCACATCGCCGGGTAGATTCGAAATCATCACATTCATTGGACAGCACCCTTGTTCAAGTTATTTTCCATCGCTGGCAAAAGCCATCGCGAGCATAGCAAATTTGTAACTCTTCAGGTATTCAAAAGTCAGAATGGGATCACTGACTACGACCCGGAACCCCCTCGAATACCACCACACTCCGAGGTTCGACCGGGTAGTGCCCGCTATGGAACAGCTGCTGGAGGGCCGGCTCCAGAATATCCCCCGGTGCGGACTGAAAGGTGTCCACCGCCAGCTGCCAGCAGCGCCCGGTCACGCGGGGCAACGCCATCCTGACCAGACTCTCTGACAGATTTAGCATCACGTGGAGGTCAGCCTCACCTTCACCGATACCCGCCAGGGTAAAGGCGAGCACCCGGGCATCCGGATCATCCCACCGGGGCGCATCGACCTCGGCCCCATGCCACCAGATGTCCGGCAGATCCCGCCCTTCTACCACTTCGCCCCGCAGGAAACGACGCCGCATGAGGGAGGAGTGGCGTTTGCGCAGCGCGATCATCTGCTGCACGAAACGCAGCATATCCCCATTCCTTTCCAGCAGGCGCCAGTCGAACCAGCTGAGTTCGTTGTCCTGACACCAGCCATTATTGTTCCCCCGCTGGCTGCGCAGCACCTCATCCCCCGCCAGCAGCATCGGGATCCCCTGGCTCAACAGCAGAATGGCTACGACGTTTTTCGCCTGGCGCCGGCGCAACCGCTGCACCTCGGGGTCGTCCGTCTCACCCTCCACGCCAAAATTGAAACTGAGATTGTCGTTGCTCCCGTCCCGGCTCTCCTCGCCGTTGGCCTGGTTGTGTTTTTCGCTGTAGCTGAACAGATCATTGAGGGTGAACCCGTCGTGGCAGGTGACAAAATTGACGCTGTTGATCGGCAGGCGTCCCTGTTCCAGATAGAGATCGCTGCTGCCGGCCAGGCGAGTCGCCAGCTCACTGACCAGGCCACCATCACCGCGCACGAAACGGCGGATCACATCCCGGTATCGGCCATTCCAGTCCGCCCAGCGGCACCCGGGAAAACTACCCACCTGATACAGACCCGCCGCATCCCAGGCCTCGGCGATCAGACGGCTGCCCGCCAGCTGCTCGGACAGCTCGATGCCCCACAGCACCGGTGCATCGTGCAGGGGTGTTCCATCCTCACCCCGGGCCAGGGCGCTGGCCAGGTCGAAGCGGAATCCGTCCACGTGCATCTCCCGCACCCAGTACTCCAGGCTGTCGATAATGAAGGAGGAGACTACCGGATGATTGGCATTGACCGTATTGCCACAGCCGGTGTAGTCGAGGAAGAGCTGCCTGTCGTCCGGGTCCAGGTGATAGAAGACGCCGCCGCCCAGCCCCTTGAAATTGATCAGCGGGCCGTCCGCCCCCCCCTCGGCGGTGTGGTTGTAGACCACATCCAGGATGATACCGATACCCGCCCGGTGCAGCGCCTTCACCAGATCGCGGAACTCCCGGGTCTGACTGCCCTGCTCCGGTGAGACGGTGTAGCCTGGATGGGGTGCAAAAAAGCTGTGACTGCTGTAGCCCCAGTAGTTTTTCAGCCCAAGGTTGGCGGTGGCGAGGGGGACATCCTGCTCGTCGAATGCCATCACCGGCAGCAGCTCCACGTGGGTGATACCCAGCGCCTGGAGATAGGGAATCTTGTCGATCAGCCCGACGAAGGTCCCCGGCGCCAGCGTGCCCGAGGAGGGGTGGCGGGTAAAGCCACCGACATGGAGTTCATAGATGATCGAGTGCTCGCCGGGGATCCGCAGCGGCTGATCCCCTTCCCAGTCGTAGGACTCATCGACCACCATGGCACGCATCGCCGCATGGCCGTTGTCCCCCGGGTGCCGGGCCGCCAGGCGGTCCCAGAGAAGCTGGCTGACCACCCGCGCCCGGGGGTCCAGCAGGTGCTTATCCGGATCGAAACGGTCACCGGTGTGGCGGGTATCCCCTGGACCGTCCATGCGCCAGCTGTACCAGGTGCCGGCGGGCAGCCCCTCCACCAGCAGGTGCCAGGAATAAAAGGTCCGGTTGAAGTCGGGTTCCAGCGCTATGACCTGGAACGACGAACTGCTGTCTGCCCGCTCAAACAGCAACAGCTCAGCGCGGGTGGCGTGCAGACTGAAGATGGAGAAGTTGACGCCGCCCTCCACCGGTGTAGCACCATAGGGGTGGTGTCTGCCTGCTTTTACCGGGTATCGCTGTTTCATGAGCAGGGGACCAGCAGATCATCCGGGCCACGCAGAAATGCCTCTTCGGTAAGCTCACTGTTTTTCTGCAATTCCATCTCTCTCATCACGCCCCCCTGAGATAATCAGAAATGTCCACCTCGTCCAGCTGCTCCGGCTGCAGAAATCGGCGGCCATACTCCCGGTAAATACCCTTCTCCAGGAACAACCGGAACAGGTCCGGGTCGATATGCCCCTGTTTCACCATATTGCCCATGATACCCACTGCCTCACTGAGCCGCTTGGCTCTCTTGTAAGGGCGATCGGATGCGGTGAGCGCCTCGAAGATGTCGGCAATCGCCATCATCCGGGCGGTCAGCGGCATCTGCTCACCGGTCAGCCGTCGGGGATAACCCCGCCCATCCATGGTCTCATGGTGACACCCGGCGATCAGGGGCACATCCCGGAGATGCCTGGGATAGGGCAGCTTCTCCAACATCATGATGGTCTGCACGATATGATGATTGATGATGTAGCGCTCTTCCGCCGTCAGGGTCCCTCGTTCGATCCCCAGATTGTACAGCTCTCCGTGGTTGTATGCGTACTCCGGCACCTCCAGCCTGAAACCCCAGGCGTTGTCTTCGGTCAGACGGTCAGCGGGGTCCCGTTTCACCCGATGTTCCGGTTTGTCAGCGAGCAGCCGTTCCTCTGCCGGCAACGGCCTGGCCGCTGCGCGCTGCTTGCGCTTCAGCTCTCCCCGGGAGATTCCGATACGATCGTCCAGGGTCCGCATCCAGCGCCTCGCTCCGATCTGCCGAAGCCGTTCCATCCGATCGGGGGCCA